>CALLYL010000218.1 GCA_937859535.1 uncultured Myxococcales bacterium | reverse complement strand
TCCGACTTGCATTTGACCGATCTCCTGGGATGGACGGGTTCGGCTGGCAAGCGTGACGCACATGCAATGTGAGTCACGGACGGCGAGACGTGCCGTGATTCGCGACACGCGACGATCACGTTGTCGATGGTGACGGTAGAGCGGCGCGATGGCAGGGCAACCAGGTTCATGTTTGGGCACATCCGGGCGGCCAGAGAGCTAGCGTGCGCCACACGCTCATCCTGACCAGCCCCTTGGCCCCAACTCGCAGGAGAAAGATCGGCGAGGGGCACTGTGGTCTACGTAGCGCGTACGCCATCGCCAATCACAAGCCAATTCGACGGCAAAGCCGTGCTCGGTTGGTCGAGCTTGAGTCCTTGTGGGACAGTCTGCTAAGACAAACCCATCTTCGCGAGTGTCGCACGAGCAGATTTACCATCCACAAATTACTATCGGGGCATGCGGATGACCACTGACGCCTCTCAGTTTTCCAAAGGACGCTATCAGGACTTGGTTGTCCTCAAGCGAGGCCACTACGGGACGGTATACGACGCTTTCGATAGCCGCAGTCGTGAGCGCGTCGCTCTTAAGGTTTTGACTCTGACCGGCAGCCATCGCGAAGTGGCAGAGGAGATGGTCCAGCGCGAGGTGGGTGCGCTGGAGGGACTGCAACATCCTGCGATCGTGCGGCTTCTGGGCCACTTTGAGGAGCGGGAGCAAAACCATCTCGGCATCGTGCTGGAATTGATTCCAGGCGGAACGAACCTGGAGAACCTCATCCAAGAGGTCCGCTCCAACAAGCGGCCACGATTCGAGCTTCGCTGGTGCGCACAGCAGCTCTCCGCGTTGCTCGATGGTCTCGACAAAGCCCACCAGCGCAACGTCATCCATCGCGATGTCAAGCCCGCGAACATCCTGTACCACTGCGATGAAGAGCGCCTCAAACTCGCTGACTTTGGCGTTGCGCTTCTTCTGGAGAACTTTGGACGTGCCGACACTGGCCGCACGCTACGCGAGTTTTACACCCGGCCCTTCGCTGCCCCAGAGCAAGTACTTCGTACCACGAACGCAACTGTAGCGACGGACCTCCATGCCTTCGGCTTGCTCTGCGCAAGCCTGCTGACGTGGCAGCTTCCACCGGACGACTTTCAGCCGCAGCAACTTACTGCATTCCTAGCTCCGCTTCGGGAGCAAGTATCCGATCCGGCGCTGTTCAAGAAAGTGTCCGATGTGCTGCAACGGTTGCTGCTGCCCCAGCCGGAGCAGCGCCCTCGCAGCTCTGATGTCCTGCTGGTGCTACAGGAATTGATCGAGCGAACCACGCAGCGCACCACGATTCGCGTGGTCTTGACCCACAACATCAAGGGCAAGCTGCCCCGGTTGGGGTTCAAGAACGCCACCGACTTCCTTCAGGATCTCGGCACAGATCTTCGCGTGCGATATGAGGACGAGCAGATTCAGGGTGGTGTGACCTCCAAGGCCAAAGTTCGCCTGTGGGGTAGGACCCTTTGGTCCTTCGTCAAGGAATCGGAAGACGGAACGGGCCATCTCGTCTTGATTGACGCGGGCAGGAATCCGCCTGATCGACACGAACGCGAACGGGAAAACGAAACCCAGGCCCCCTTTCGGTTGGCGGAAGGACGAGAAGATGGTCAAGCACTCGTCTCATTTGCATACGAGGCATACGTCGCCCTTCGTCAGCAAAAGGAAGCCCTGGCACAACAGGATAGCCTCTTCAACTACTCGAAGCGTGTCCTTGAGATCGAGCGTGAGCGGCTTGCTCGGATTTTGATTCGTTACGAGTTGCAGTCCGAGAAGAGCGTCCGGAGCGGGGGGGGCGGAAAGCTCGGGACGCTCGGGGACAAACTTCAAGCGGCGGGGATGCTGAAGGAGCCGCCGCCCTCGGTGTCAGCGACGCCCGACTCCTATGAAACCAAGGCAGGTGAGTTCCTTCGATTCCGTGTTCATGGTGCCTCGATCCCGATTGGGGATACGGGACAAACCACTGAACTCAACCAGTCTTGGTACCTCGAACTCAACCAAGAGAGTCGCTTTTACATCGGCAAGCGAGAGATCGGTTCGTTCCACGCTTACGACGACCTGAACGAGGTGCTCACCGTCCGCTCGACATCGGCCAGCACGCTGAAGGGGCGCGCCGTCCTAGAACTGGTGGACAAGGGGACGGAGACATCTCTGGACCGGCAGGAGAGCGCACTCACCATACTTGGAACGGAGGAGACGGTCAATCCGCGACTCCGCAGTCTAATTCTCTTTCCGGAGGAGAATCGACTGGGAGAGATCAGGCCGCGTGCTCTGCTCCAAGACTTGAAACCGGCAGAACGATATCGGGGACTCGTCGAGAGGGCGATCGCATCTGAAGACTTCTTCTTCCTTCAAGGACCACCAGGCACTGGTAAGACGACCTTCATCGCGGAGGTCGCTGGGCAGCTCATTCAAGACAGCCCTCGCGTCCGGATCTTGATCACCTCGCAGGCCAACGAAGCAGTGAACCACGCGCTGGGAGATCTTCGGAAGCTGGCAGAGAAGCATGGGCCACGATGGCGAATCGTCCGCTTCTGCGGTGATAAGCAGGACAACGAGCCCGGCGGCTTCAATCACGCATTTCGGGAGTGGAGTGAGGCGGTCGTAAAGAAAAGTGTCGAGGCACTTGGCGAAGTAGAGCAGTCTGGTGGGCCGTTTGAGCTCGAACAAGTTCGGGCGGCAGTGGAGACCTATTGGGACCGACTGAAGACGCTGCCGGACGCACGACAAGACTTCGCTGGAACGGTCAACGTCTTCGGCGTCACTTGCCTCAAAGTTCCCAAGCTCGGACGGGAGTTGTTGCGAGAACTCACGTTTGAGTGGGTCATCGTGGATGAAGCGGCGAAGGCGACTCCCACCGAGGTATTGGTCAGCTTGATCGTCGGCAAGCACTTCATTCTCGTTGGCGATCACAAGCAGCTTCCGCCGTACCTGGACTCCCAAACGGAGGCGCAGCTCAAAGTCGAGCAGCTTGATGTGAAGCGCGCCAAGACCTCCTTATTCGAGGAGTTGAGAGCAAAGGTTCCCGAGGGAAATCGCGACACGTTGCGCACCCAGTTCCGCATGCACAGGTCGATCGGCACTTTCGTCAGCGAACTGTACTACGCCGACGATGGCGGGCTAGAGACAGGCGTGCCTGATGAGCAGCGTACACTTGAACTCAAGGAGTTCAATCGAAACCATCGAGTGTTCTGGGTTGATGTAAACGGCCAAGAACGAAATGTCGATGACAGCTTCTGGAATCGCGAAGAGTGCGATGTAATCGAGTCCTTACTGCTGCGCTTTGATGCTGAGCTATCGCGCCGAGATGACGGTCTTTCCTACTCGTGTGGTGTCATCGCAGCCTATGCAGAGCAGCGGAGTCGGTTGGTGACGCGCATCGTGCCATCCTCAACGAAATGGAAACGGCTGGCCGAGATGCAAGTGTCTACCGTCGATGCATTCCAGGGCAAACAGAAAGACATCATCATCTACTCGATGGTGCGTACATCCGAGGGCGAAAAACCGTTCATCTCGGATCGTCGTCGGCTAAATGTGGCCTTCTCTCGCGCCCGTCGTTTGCTGATCATCATCGGCAGCAAGCAGAGCGCCGTCCAGAGCACGCAGCTCGTCAAGGTCATCGAGAAGATTCCAGAGCAGAATATCCTGTCGATGTCCTTCCTTGGCTTGACCGGAGGTCGCCGATGAGTACCAGTCGAGATTCTCTCCTGTCGGAAGGCTTTCAGCACATCGCGACTCGTCCGGTTGCCATCCCGCACCATGTCTGGAAGGCCGAGATCGATGTTGAGTACGATCGAAGGCTTCGAGTGGTAGAGGAAGCTCTCCTAAAAGTTGTGGGTGCTGGGGTCAGTGATCCGGCACTGCTTCAACGCCTTCTCGGAATGCAGGATGAGCCGATCGTTCCACGCTACATTGCGGAGCTGATGCGCAACGGACTTCTGGCAGCCGTAGAGGACCGCCTAGTCGTGACAACACTAGGCAAGAGGGCCGTGCAGGAAGATTTGGCGCGGGAACGGAGCACTTATTCTGTGGACTTCCGGCATGACCCCTATCGTGACGAGTTCCTGTGGGAGTTCAACGAAGGGATAGAACTGAAGGACAAAGATCTCGATCCCGCTGGCCTGGTCGCGTTGCCACGACCAGAAGGTCTGAGTCACACCCAAGTGCAGCTCCGACTTCCTGAGTTGCAGAAGATGGTCGAGCGGGATGGTCTGCCCTTTGTGGATCGAAAGAAGTCGAAGGGCGATCGGATTCGTCGCCCAGAAGTTCTCAGTGTTCGACCAGACAAGGCGTATGTCGCCTATCGGACGGCCGATCTTGAGATTTGGCACCGCGACGTTGGCGCGCAGGAGTGGCGCTGGCGCTTGCTGATGGGAGGAGGGGTCTTTGGTGAAGCCACTGAGAAACTTCAGCAAATGGAAGCAGACGGGCAGCAAGTTCTGCCAGTTGAGGATCTAGACAGGTTCAAGCCAGGACCGAAAGAGGAGGAACTTCAGACCGCGCTCCGCGAGGTATCGCAGATTGCGACCCCTGCCATTCTTGACACTGCTGATCATCGGCCAGCGTTGGAGCAGGCGATCAAGGATGCAACGCGTAACCTGATCATCATCTCCCCCTGGATTCGTCCGGCTGCCGTAGATCAAGAAATGCTGGACTGGTTCCGCAAAGGGATGGAGCGGAATAAGGAGCTTCGGATCACCATCGGCTACGGAATCGAAGATGAGGAACCTGACCGCCGAGGCCAACAGACCCGCAAGGCACGCGGTCAAGAGGAGGCTATCTCTCGCCTTCACGGAGTCTCTCAAGAATTCCGGGGACGGCTCCGACTCGTGAAGATCGGCAACACACACGAGAAGATCGTCGTTGTGGATGAACGTTACGCCATCATCACGAGCTTCAACTTCCTCTCTTTCAACCCACGGCCAGGAAAAGCGGTTCGTCGAGAGACTGGCTTGCGCATGACCGATGAGACCCAGGTTCAAGCCTTGCGCAGCCGATTGCTGAAGATCCTCGATGATGGCGGGCCAATCGCGCCCCGGCGAGCGGGTGCGCAGCGCTAACCTACTCCGGCGAACACTCATGTTGGCGACAAACTCCAGAACGACCACTGTTTGGAGTGGACACACTGGTGCCGTTGCCCGATCGTCACATTAGGGATCCTTTGCAGAATATGGAGATCCGGACGAGGCCGGGGCAGTATGCCAGCGCGGCGCGCAGCGCCCACAACCGCTGTAAGCAATTTAGTGAACCCAACGTCTATGTCAGGAACACTCATGTCAGCGAGTCATGCATTCTTCGCAGACGAATCTGGGAACGCAGGGATCAACTACCTCGACGACGGCCAGCCCTTTCACGTAACAGCCGGATTCCTTATCGCGGCCGCACACCGGGCTGAGGCGGAAGCTGCAATTCGCGCCCAATTTCCCCGAGGAGAGGTCAAGGGTAAGGAACTACTACAATCCCCCACTGGCCAGCGTCGAGCAATCCGGTTGCTTCACAGCATCGGCGCAAATGGTGGAATACCGTTCTTCATAGCAATGGAGCGATGGTTCTCAGTCGCAGGCAAGCTCGTTGACGTATTTCTGGACCCAGCGCACCAAGACTCTGTCGATTGGCTGCCAACAGGCGATCTTGCCCAGCGAGAGGTCATCACAGAGAAATTGCTTATCTTGCTTCCACGCGAGGTTCTCGCTTCGTTTGCCCGAGCCTATCGGTGCCCAGGCGTCGAGCCATTCCGCGATGTCCTTCAGGCTACTATTAAGCGGCTGGAGACGCTTGGAGAGGAGAAATTGTCCCATGGGTTCAAGGGAGCATTGAATAATCTTCAATACATCGTTGAGCAGGAATTCTATGGTGATACCCCTGTAGAGCATGCCGAGTGGGCGGCCCTCAACCTTCCAGCGTTCATGCACTTGATCAGAAATGTGGACATCATGATGGATGGTCTGGGGACGTATGATGTAGTTCATGATCAAGTGGATCAATTCAAGTCAGTATTTGCAGAGAACATAATCAGATATCGGCATCCTGGGGCGACGCAACCCGATATTTATCTTCAGAATGGGCGTCCACACCGCGTCCTTTTTAGAAATCTCGCATCATTCACTATGGCCGATTCAAAAAATACACCTATGCTACAAGCCTCTGATATCTTGGCCTCTAGCGTAAGACGACTCCTAGGAAGTGTTTTGTCGGACTGGAAAAATCCGGGAAAAGAGATGCAAGAACTGTTGCGAATGATCATCCCTCTTTGGTTTGAACAAGATGATCTACCGATCTCACTCGGAGGAATTTCTGCGAGCGAAAAGACTAAAGAAGCGTTGATGAGTGCTCTTTCGCTGGGATTTCTATTGAACAGAATGTAAAATCGGATTGGCGACCATTCCGAGTGTCGGATTCGGCTCGCTATTTCGTGTTCTCATGACGCATCCTCTGCAAGTAGCCAACACGACGACGCTGTGAGATGAGCATGGTCCGGGTTGGGTTGGTCCATCGGCGGTTGGCTGGCTGGCCAGCCTCCCCTGTGCAGGTTCTACGCTTTCCTCACTCCGCATCTGCCAAGCATA
>CALLYL010000217.1 GCA_937859535.1 uncultured Myxococcales bacterium | reverse complement strand
GCTGGTGTCGGCGCGGCAGCCGGTGACGCTCGAACAGCTTGAGCGTGAGCACGATCTGCTGACGGGACGACGCGGCACGGTGGCCGATCTGGAAGCGCTCGATGCGATTGCTCGCACGCTGGTCGAGCTGCAAGCCGGGGCGGTGATCGGCATCTATCCCAGCCGCAGCATCGAGTCTTCCCGACGGGCCTCTACGGTGAGCGGCGCACTTCTGCGGGTCAGTGAGGACAGCGCCTTTGTGCCGAGCGAGCAGCTCATCGGATTTTTGTGCATCAAAGATGATCGCTCACGGGATGCGTTCGCCTCGGCAGAGCTGGATATCCTCGCGGCAATTGCGGCGCAGCTTGGCATCACCGTCCAAAACTCGCAGCTCTACGAGCGGATGAAAGAGCGCGATCGGCTGGCGGCGATCGGACAGATGGCAGCGGGCCTGGCGCACGAGATTCGCAATCCACTTGGGGCCATCAAAGGTGCGGCGGAGTTCATTGCCCCCGATGCGGACGGTCGGCTGCCCGAGGATGCGGGGGATTTCGTGCGAATCGTCATCGAGGAGACACGGCGGCTCAATCGGGTGGTGTCGCAGTTTCTCGACTACGCCCGGCCTTGGCGCGGGGACGACAGCCCGCTCGATGTGAGCGATGTCATCCACAAGACGGTGGTGGTGCTAAAGCAGATCATCGAAGAGCAGGCCTTGTCGCAGCCGGGTACGGTGTCGCCAGCGATCGTACTGGAGCTATTGCCCGACCTGCCCCAGGTGCGAGGCGATGCCGAGCAGCTTCGTCAGGTGTTTTTGAACCTGGCACTGAACGCTGTGCAGGCGATGGCCGACAAGACCGATGACACCGCGACACTGACCATCACCACCGCGCTCCGTCCGGTCGGGCGACTCGGCACCGTTTCGCAAAACATCGAGATTCGCTTCCAAGACAAGGGCTCGGGCATCGATCCGCAGGCGATGAAGAACCTGTTCATTCCGTTTTTCACCACCAAAGAGCGCGGCACCGGCCTTGGCCTCCCCATCAGCCAGCGCATCATCGAAAACCACGGCGGCTTCATCGAAGCCCGCAACCGCCCCGGCGGCGGTGCCACCTTCATCGTCGTCCTGCCGTGCATCTAGCGCAACCGGTTCGCACGGCGGCCCACTTTTTGAAAAACGGTGCGAGAGCGGCGCGCTGACAAGAGTTGGATTTTTCTAACGAGTGCATGAACGTCACCGCAGCGTTTGAACTTTGCAAACGGTGCGGTGACGCCGCTACGGCAGCGTTTGAACTTTGCAAACGGTGCGGTGACGCCGCTACGACACCGTTAAAACTCTGCAAAAAGTGCGGTGACGCCGCTACGACGCCGTTTGATTTGAACTGTGCAAAAGGTGCGGTAGCGCCGCTACGACACCGTTTGAACTTTTCTACGGACCGCGGGGAGTTCCCGGCAGCGCTGGAACTTTTCATACGTGTCGGTAGCGCCGCTACGGCAGGTTTGGAACTTTGCAGACACCTTCGGGGCGTGTTCACTGCAGCGTTTGCACAGTGGGGCGCGGCTGGTGATGAGGGCGCGGCGTTAGCGGCGGAATCCGCGCTTGAGATCGTCGAGGTCGGCGTGGGCGTGGGCCAGCTCCAGGCGGGTCGCTTCCAGCTCGCGGGTCAGCTCGGCGATCCGCATGATCGCGGGCTTGACGGCGGCCTGAAGCTCCAGCTCGCGCTGATCGCGCTTTTTGAGCATGTCGGTGAGTCGCTCGATCTCTTTGCGCAGCGGACCTTCGGATGAGATCCGACCGGCTTCGCTGGCCTCTAGCTCGGCAATGCGGGCCTTGTGCTTGTCGAGCTGCTTGGTGGCTTCGGCAAGCTGGCGGGCGAGATCCTCACTGCGCAGATCGGTTTTCGTCGATAGCCGATCCCGCAGCTCTTTGCCCAATTCGTCAACCTTGGTGGTCAGCGACTCTTTGGCCTGGCCCAGCTCGGCAATCACATCGTGCAAGCGCTCGATTTCGTCCTGGGCTTCATCGCGGAGCCGCTTGGCCCGGTCTTCGGCTTCTTGGGCGATCCCGACTTCCCGCCGCAGCAGCGCTTGCTCCTCGATCATCTGTTTGACCTGCGCCCGCGACTGCTTGAGCGCATCGGTCGTCGCCGACATCATCGACAGGTCGGCGGACTCGGCCGCTTCTTCTCGCTCGACAAGCTGAATCTGGAGTCCGCCACAGCGAACCCAGTCTTGCGGCTTGAGCGGCTCTTGCTTGATCCGTCGACCGTTGAGCAGCGTTCCGTAGGTGGAGCCCACATCGGTGACTTCGTAGCCATTGTCTTCCCGACGCCGGAACACGACGTGATGACGAGACAGACGGCGATCATCACTGCGGAGGGTGTTGTCCTTGGCTCGACCCACGCTCACCGGCTGGCTCCCTAGCCGCAGCTCTAGGGTAAGCCCCTCCTCGGTGGCGATCACAAGACTCGCAGGCATAGCCCCCATCATATCGCGAGGTCTGCCCGCTGTGGATCCGGTAGGTGCTTAGTGGCGGGACACGCCGCGTCCGCGAGGGCGAGCGGCTTGAGACGAACCGAGTCCATCGTAAATCACGCTGCCATCCACCACCGTGAGTAGCACTTTGCGGCGCGGCAGATCGCTCGGTGACGGCTCTTTGTCATCGAGCACGAGCTTGCCTTCCAGGACCGTCAGGTCAGCCATCATGCCGACCGCGATCCGTCCGAGCCGGTCTTCGGCAAACGCGGCATAGGCGGCATCGCTCGAAAACAAGCGCACGGCTTCTCCGACCGAGAGTGCGTCCGCCGAGGGCTTGGCCGCAGGTGCTGTCATCCCTCGCCACAGCGCTGCATGCAGCGCGAGCCGGGGATCGGCTTCTTCCACTGGAAAGTCCGAGCCACCACAGACTCGCGCCCCGGCGTTGAGCAGCCCGCGCCAGGCATAGGCCAGTTTGCTGCGTTCGGGACCGAGTCTCTGACTTGCCCACGGTCCATCGCTTACCGCGTGCTGCGGCTGCATCGAAGCGATCACCCCGAGATCCTGAAACCGCCGGTGCGAAAGCACCTCTTCGCTGAGCACTTGGGCATGCTCGATGCGGAAGCGGGCGTTGCGCTCGGCCCGTACCCCGGCACGCTGATAGGCATCGAGCACCAAATTGACGGCACGATCACCAATGGCATGGGTCGCGATCTGGTAGCCGTGGACGAGTGCCCAGCGCGCCATCATCTCGATGTGATCGGGCGACGTCAGTAGCAGGCCAGTGTTCTTGGGATCATCGCTGTAAGGCTGTTCGAGTGCCGCTCCGCGTGAACCGAGGGCACCGTCCATAAACAGCTTGATCCCGCGCAGCGTGAAGTGGCCGCTGTGTTCCGGGGGACCGAGTCGCTGCGACAGCCGATCCAGCTCGGCGCGGTAGGCCAGCGAGTGCGGCATTTGCTGGAGCTTGGTCGGAATTGGATCTTCGGCGTAGGCATAGATCCGAAGCGGCAGTCGACCTTGCTCGGCGAGCCGTCGATAGGCTGCGATCGCATCGGGACCGAGTCCCATTTCATGTACCGCCGTCAGTCCGTGCGCTGCGACAAAGCCACTGCCGCGCACGATGGCCGCTTCCAGTTCGGGGCCCGAGGGCTGCGGCAAGATCCGATCGATCAGATCCATGGCATTGTCGACGAGCACTCCGGTGGGTTCGCCGTTTTCATCGCGAAGGATACGGCCCCCGGTGACCTCGGCGGTCTTGCGGGTGATTCCGGCTTGCTGCATCGCGACGCTGCTGGCCCAGCCCGCGTGTCCATCGATGCGACGCAGCCAGACCGGATGACCCGCCGCTGCTGCATCGAGAGCACGCAGTGCGGCCCGATCGGGAAAGCTCGGTGGCTGGAAACGATTCTGATCCCAGCCGCGACCGAAAATCCACGTCTGATCGGCGCTGTGGGCAAGGGCTGCTCGGGCGACCGCCTGGGCAATCACCGTCGTCGAGTCGAGTCCGCGCAGGTCAAGCGATTGCAGCGACATGCCCAGGCCGATAAGGTGTGCGTGGGCGTCCTGGAGACCTGGCAGTACTGTGGTATCAGCTCCGCTCGAAACGACGCGGGTATGGGGTCCAATCAGAGCGCCGAGCCCGGCATCATCGCCGACGTAGACGATCCGGTGATCGCGTACGGCGACAGCGGTGGCTTGTGGCCTGGCCGGGTCCATCGTCAGCACATGGGCGTGCTGAATGACCAGCTCTGCAGGCTGGGCGCGAGCGGTCAGCGAGAGCAGCAGCAGTGACCCAGAGACACCGAGCGCAAGCTGATGAGTGAAGCGAGAGAACATACGAGGCTGAAAACGAGCGGTAGATGACATGGCAGGCGCGACTGCCATACCACAGTCGATGCCGGAAAGGCGAGGTCACGGCTCGCAGGCGGTACGGCCCAGGTTCGACGGGATCGTCAGAACATCGCTTTCGACGCAGGTGTCGGCCGTGTAATAGGTGACGGCGCGGTAGGCATGACAGGCGGCGTTGGGTTCGCCGCAGCGACAGGCGAACTCTAGCCGTGCTTGCGGCGAATCGATGATGCTAAACATTCGTTTTAGCGTCGCAACTCCGACGATGCCATCGACCTGGGCAGACAGATTGCGCACGTCGGCGTTGATCGATTGCCACAGTGGTGCCGAGTCGGGGATGACGACCGCTTCGAGCTGATCGACGCCACCGCTTTCCGTGGGGCCACCCAGCTCGATCCAAGAGGCGACCGGTGACAGCTTGTCATTGCAAGCGAGGTCCGAATTGAGGTCGGTGTAGCCGCAGCGGCGTCCGAGCAGCGCTGGGTCGCGACCGAGGTTGCGTAGACACGCCTCGCGAAGGCAGCCTTCTTGCGGATGCGTGGGATCTTCGGCCGGGCGTAGGGCATAACGCTGGCGTCGACTGCGGGCCAGCTCGTCACAGGGCGACAGTTGCTTTTGCTTGGCCACCATCGCGATCGCAGCATGGGCCGCATCACCCAGCTTGACGCGACAGCCGAGGTCCGGTGTTTCCGTGACAGAACCATCGCCGGTGCGGGTGGCGTTCAAGCCGGGCAGGACCATCTTTATCTGATCAGCCGCTGCACAGGTGCAGGCTTTCCCGGTGAGTCTTCGACAGGCCGTTTGGGTCAGTAGCAGCTCCGGAATCGCGGTTGAGATGAGGAACCGCATGTTGGTGCCGGAGACGGAATAGGCGGGGTTGCGGAGTGCTTGATCTTCGGCCAGATCGCCGAGCAGCGTCCGTTGGTCATCGGGACAGGTGCCACTTTTTAGTCCGAGCAAGATCGCTTGATAGCTGCGCTGACGGCTGAGTTGGTCCTCGTCGCGTGGGCTCTGGGCTTCGAGCTGTGCGAGCGTTGCCGAGACCCGTAGCAGGGCTGCGCTCACCGTTGATTCGGAGACGCAAGCCGTCATATTTCCTTCGTTGAGCGGATTGGCGAGCGGTTCGACACACGCGCCGACCGTGATGCGAGAGGCGGGGTAGGTGATTACGGTATCCGCGAGCTGCACCGCGAGCTCACCACCCAGGGCCTTGAAGGGAATGACGGCGCGATCGATGCGGCACCAGGTCGCAAGGTCACCTCGGGTGAGCAGCATCGTGGCGGTGGTCGCAGAAAAGCGCAGGGCCATCGCAAAGTGTGAAAGCTGATCGCCTCCGAACACGCCACCGAGAGACAGAGCTGGCAGCTTGTCCCAGCGGAGCTGAAACTGCTGGGTGTTCTCATCGCTGCGCACCACCGGGACGTTGCAGCGCAGAAACTGCGTCCCGCCTGCGCTTCCATCGGCCCGTACGGCGCGAAAGCTGATCTGACCGTGCGGAAATTGGCGAGCAGAGTCTGATTCGCTCGGCACGAACGTGGTTAAGGGCGTGCCGGTGTCGACGAGCAGCTCCGCAACACCCGAGCCAGCAGGGGCCCCTGGTTCTGGCGTCGCGGCGCAGCGCTCATCAAGGGTGGGCTGGATGTCACCGAGTGCGTAGAGCAGACCGTTTTTGCTGACCAGCGGAATGGGGGCGAGCGGTAGCGTTTCGCTGCTGTCGCTACAGGCTCCGAGCAGTCCGAGGACCAGTCCCAGCGGACAGAGCCAGGGCAGGCTGGCCAATCGATTGCGCATTCTCGCCATGTTACGCGACAGCCAGCAGGGCCTCGCGCAGTCGTGGCAAAAGGGCTGACACATCGGCGACACTGACTGCCCCGACCGACAGCCGCATCCAGCCCGTCTCGGCGCGCAGCCCAAACGCTTGGAAGGGGACCACCGCCATTCCGGCGGCGTGCAGCAGGTAGCTGCGGATTTGTTCATTCGTGGTCACCACGGTTCCGTCCGGAAGCCTGCGACCCTGGAGGTCAAACTGTACCGATAGATAGATCGCACCCTGCGGGGGAATGGCGCGAACCGGCAGGCCAGTCGATTGAAGCTGCGAGATGCCATCGTGTAGGAGCGACAAACGCTGCTCGACTTCGTGGTTCATTTGGGTTTGGAAGGTCGACAGCGCGCTCGGGTCTCGCAGGATCTCGGCGGTCGCTACTTGCTCGGGTCGCGGGGCCCAAGCGCCCACGTGGCCCAGGATGTCGCGCATTCGACCCATGATGTAAGGAGGTGCCACGGCCCAGCCGACGCGCAGTCCCGTTGCACACAGCGACTTGCTGATGGCGTCCACAAACACGGTATAGGCCGCCATCTCGGGACATAGTTCGGGTGGGGTGTAGTGGCGGGCCTTGCCGAAGGTGAGCGCGTAATACACTTGATCGTACATTAGATAGAGCGTGCGCTCGCCACTGCGCTTCCGACGGAGGTTCTCATCGAGTACCAGCTCGCAGATGCGTCGCAGCTCTTCTTGGTCGATGACGGTACCGGTGGGGTTGAGCGGGCTGTTGAGGCAGAGCAGGCGGGCACCCGGTAGCAGCGGCTTGAGGTTACGCGCCGTCGGCATGAAGCCTTCGTCGGCGGAGGTATCACACTCAATGGCCACCGCATCGGCCAACCGCACGTAGTGGTTGTTGTTCCACGAGGGTGTGGAGTAGATCACTCGCTCGCCGGGGGAGACGATGGCGCGATAGGTACCGTAAATCGCTGGACGTGCACCGCCAAACACCGCGACGCTCTCAATCGGATAGTCGAGTCCGAGTGTCCGCCGATAGAGGTCAGTGACCGCCTCGCGCATCGCTGGCATGCCATCGGACGGTGGATAGTTCGTTTCGCGACGCTCATAAGCGCGGACGACCGCATCTTGGAGCGCACGCGGAATCGGAAACTGCTGGGGCAGAAAATCCCCAACGGTGAGGTTACAGACCGAGTGGCCCTGCGCCTGGATCGCACGCACTGACGCCGCAATCTTTAGGATCTCTGAGCCGACAAGCTGTAGGGCCAGCGGGGACAAGCCTCGCTGGGCGGCTTCCTCTCCGGCAGCACCGATCGGCATATGGTCGCGACAAGCAAGATGACGGCGTTCAACGTGCACTTAGCTACTCCTTAGCTGGGGCGAATCATCGTAGAAGTTGGCTCAAAACGGAAGGAACCGAATCGCCACCGCTCGGCGTGAGCAGGTACCGGGCTGTTGGGTCGCCGCCATCCGCGTTGCGATGGTTGGGAGTTTGAGTTGACACCAAAGGGGAATCCCCTCTATATGGGGAGCATCATGGCTGACGTCAGTAATGACCCGATCTTCTGGGATGTTCGCGTCCAAGAGCGCCGGTTGCGCCGAGGCGAATTGACCGAGAAGCAGATCAATGCACATCTTCAGGCTCTGCCCGACGTGGCCGATAAGGCGACCGTCTCGGTTCCCCTTGAGGAGCCGATCGAGAGGCCGCCACCTCGTCGTCCGCAGGTGCGGATTACCGCCGCGCCGCTTTCTCGTCGTGACTCGGAAGATGGAGACGATCTGGAGACGGATCTCCTCGACGATGACGAGGATGACGACGACGATCTGGATGACGAAGAAGACGAGTAGCCGGAGCAAATCCACATGTCAGCGACTGGCCACGAGCCCGAGATCGACTTTGTCACGTTTGTGATGTCGCTTGCGGCATCGGCG
The DNA here is from genome assembly GCA_937859535.1 of uncultured Myxococcales bacterium. Classification (GTDB taxonomy): domain Bacteria; phylum Myxococcota_A; class Polyangia; order Palsa-1104; family JAEUJZ01; genus JAEUKA01. The sequence continues at coordinate 5,104 of CALLYL010000217.1, read as the reverse complement.
TTGCTCCACATGGGTGAATCCGAAGACGGGTTGTCTCGGGGGCCGGTCGATTTGCCGCTGGCCAAGCAGACGATTGATGTCATCGGCATGCTTCGCGAAAAGACCCGCGGCAACCTCTCCGCCGAAGAAGATCGTATCGTCGAAACAGCGCTCTATGATCTGCGGCTCAAGTTCCTGAATCTCACCAAACAGAGCTAGCGAGGGAGTTCGATGTCGCGCTTCTCCGGCGGCGTAGTACGCAGCTTGCGGCGGGTGGGCCTGCTCTCGATTGGGCTGTCCGTTCTATGGGGAACGGGTGCGGCCTCGGCCAATGAAGAGCCGGTGGTGGTGCTCGGGGTGTGGAAGGAAGGCCGTTCAGATCCGGCGCTGTGGCATCGGCTGACGGAGCACTTGGCGCGAAACGGCGAGCGGGTGGTGCCAACGCCTCGCCTGAGCCCAAGCGAACAGCAGTGCCTGTCTCAGGAGTGCCTGGATCGGCTGGCAACGCGGAGTGCCGCCAAGTTTGTGTTGAGTGTGACAGCGCAGCGCTCAGGGCCTGACAACCTGTATCTGACGGGGCTGCTCTATGACTCGGTCCGGCATTGGCCTCGGCAAGCGACGCTCGACTGCGCTGGCTGCAAGGGAGAAGTGCTGAGCACTCGAGTGACGGATCTGGCGGACAAGCTGTTTCTCGAGATTCGGACCCCCGAGCTTTCGCTGGCATCGGCGTCTCCTGCCCCGGCGTCCCCGTCGCTTATATGGGGCGCTCCGGTGACCGGACGCCCGGAGTTGTCGGTGATCGACTCGACGAGCTATTTCGATAAGATCTCACCGAAACGCAAGCTGATCTCGGGCCTGCTGGGGGCGTTGTCGTTGGCGGTGTTTGCGACGGCGGGTGCGTTCCATGGTCTGGACGGCAAGCCGACCGACTTGAGCTGTGGTGCCGGCGGAACTCCGCAGTCCTGTGTTTGGTCGACCAAGTGGTTCTATGGCAGCGGGTACGGTTTAGGCAGCGCGCTGCTCGTCGGTGCGGCTCTGACCTTGTTCTGGCCGACAGAGTCTGTGCCGGCTGCTGCCGAGCGTCATTAGGAGCGGCTGATGAACACGCGGACAAAGATCACGATCGCACTTGCTGGCGTCTCTGTGCTTGGTGGCTGTCTGGTGGATAACCTCTGTGTGAGCGCTCCGGACCGATCCGAGTGCCACGTCAGCCCGATGGAGGGTTCGCTGTTGCTGCTGAGCCCGCGTGTGCCGCTTCAGGGAGGCGAGCTTGCGGTCCAGGTCGAGGGCGTGCCTGTCACCGTGGAAGCGCTGCTATCGCCGCGTGGTCTGGGGGAAAAGCGGGTGCCGCTGCAGCTCGGGCTCGATGGCGTCTGGCGTACGCTGGTGAAGCCGCAGGAGCTGTGGCCGACGATTGCTCCCGGTCCGCTGCCGGTCCGACTGATCACACCGTCTCAGACCCGTGACACGACGCTGCGCTTGTTTGTGCCGCCGGTGTTCGGGCCCGATGTCTCGCGCTCGGCGAGGGTTGTCTGGCTGTCCGTGGTCAATCGTCATGTCGTGACCCTGGAGCAAGGGGCGACGGACCGCACCTTTGGTGACTGGACCTACCAAGCTCCGCTGCTCAACCGGACCGGCTCCATCCCTGCATCGCTGGGCTTTACGGTTCCGCCGACTGCGTTGTTTGCGATGACCGAGAGCGCTTTTTTACGTCTGATGCCCAACGGACCGGTGTGGCAGCTTCAGCAGTCGCCGCTGGGTGAGCTGCGCTACAGCGACATCGAGCCGAGCCTCGACTATGCCTCGGTGACCGCGCTGGCGGTGGGCAAGCATGGGCCGGGCAATCTGCTGGCGGTGGCCGGTGAGGGCGGTACCGGTCCTGCGCTGCGCGTCTATCGATTTCCCGACGGTGGTAATTTCCCCGCGCAGCGGCTGATGATACCGACGATGACCGGGCCGGTAGGGGGGCTGGCGGTCGGCCTGCTCGACGACAACAGCGACGTTGACTTGGTGACCATCGGCAAAGATGGTGTTCCATCGGTGTGGCTGGCCTCGGCGAGTGCGCTGGAGCGGGACAGTGTGGCTTCGCAGAGTCTGGCGGCACAGCTCGGCAGCGAGCCAGTTCGCTCGCTCGCGGTGGCGGATCTCGATCGGGATGGTCTGGCCGATGTGATCGTAAGCCGCAAGAGTCAGCTCCAGTGGCTCGCCAATCAGTCCGACCGCACTTTCGCCGCGCCAGTCGTGCTGGTGGACCTGCCGGACAGTGCCTCGACACTAGATGTCGGCACGATCGACAGCAATGACAGCTCAGACGTGGTGCTCGGCGGCCCCGGTTTGTACCTGACGATCTACCTCAACCAAGCCCCGTAACCGACCTGGTTTCTATTTCGGGTTCGACGGGTGCTCAGAGCAGCTCGAACTCTTTGCAGAATAGGAGATCGGGGGTCGGTTTTTCGTAGTCAGCGCGGCGGTGTTCCTCGGTCGGCCACTCGTGAGCGCAGGCGTTGCGGAGTGCGTCAAACAGTCCGCAGTCCTCGCAGCAGTGACGTAAGGAGAATTGCTTCCGTTCCGCATCGAAGGCCGGATCTCGCGGAATCCGCATCGCTTAGCGGGCCTGTCGTGAAAAAGGTCGCGGCGTCATCCGATCCAGGAACCAGCGGGCGACGGTCGGGAAATAGCGAAGCACGGAGTAGATCCAGGGATAAATCACCCGGTTGTGTTTTAGATCAACCGCCGCACGGATGCGTCGTGCCAGCTCGCTCGGGATGCCTTCGGGAAGGACGCGTAGGGCCGGGTTTTCGGGATACGCTTTATAGCCAGCCTGAGCCATCGGAGTATCTACGGGGCCTGGGTAGACAGTGACGATATGAATTCCGGTGCCGCGCAGCTCACCACGCAGACTCTCAGATGCTGCGGCGAGTCCGGCTTTGCTGGCGTTATAGCCCCACATGCCCGGCGTCGGTGCCAATCCTGCCACGGAGGCGACATCCACGATCGTTCCTTCCCCGCGCTGGAGCATCTTGGGCAGCACCGCCCGCGTGATGTGCAGCGGCACCAGCAGGTTGAGTCGGAGCATCGCTTGGAGCGACTCGGGATCGTGTTCTTCGGCGGGCTCGACGAGCTGGACACCAGCGTTGTGAATGAGCACATCAATCGGCCCAAAGCGCTCCTCCGCCGTCGCAATCCAGTCGAGGGACTCCTCGATGCGGCTGAGATCGACCACGCAGACCTGGGTTTCACCGCCGACCGTTTGGGCAAGCTGACGCATCTCGGTTTCGCGGCGCGCCACCATGGTGACTCGCGACCCTGATCGAACGAACTCTGCCACCAGTGCGGCACCAATTCCCGAAGACGCGCCCGTTATCACTACGTGTTTCATCTCGTAACTCTCGATGCCTTTAGGAGTCTGAATCTGAAGCAAGCCGCAGTAGTAGCTTGCCCTGGTTTGTGCCATCGAACAGCATGTTCACTGCCCCCGGTGCGTTTTCGAGCCCGTTCACGACGTGCTCGCGGTACCTGAGCTTGCCGCTCTGCACAAGTGGCACCAGCTCGGCGAAGGCCTCCGGAAACCGCGCCGCAAAGTCGCTGACAATGAAGCCTTCGATGCGTGCACGCTTGTGCAAGATCATGTCGAAGTTGCGTGGCCCCAGAGGTCTTTCTAGGTCGTGGTATTGCGAGATGAGCCCACACAGCACAACCCGCGCATGTACCGCAAGGCGTGCCAGCACCTCGTCGAGCACTGCGCCACCGACGTTTTCAAAGTGCACATCGATGCCGCGTGGACAGAGTCGATCGAGTGCGGCACCGACATCCTCTCGTGAATAATCAATGCAGGCATCAAAGCCCAGCTCGGAGGTCACATAGCTGCACTTTTCCGTCGAGCCTGCGATTCCAACGACTCGACTTCCGTGTTGCTTGGCTAGTTGTCCCGCAAGTGAGCCCACCGAGCCCGCTGCCGCAGACACGACGACGGTATCACCGGCTTTGGGCCTGCCAATCGCGAGCATTCCGAAATAGGCGGTAAGACCCCCGGTGAGTCCCAGCACGCTGAGAAATGCTGTCTGAGGAACGTCCAAATGGCTTGGCAACTTCCGGAGCGGTCGGAGCGCCCGCGCATCCCAATAGGAATAGTGCTGCCAACCGAGCAGTCCCGACACCAGGTCGCCTTGCTGAAAGTCGGGATGCCGAGATTCCACCACCACCCCAAGTCCAAAGCCGCGCATCACCTCACCGAGCGCCACCGGGGGCATGTACTGTGGTCGGTCGGTCATCCAGACTCGGTTCGTCGGATCGATCGAAAGGTACAGTGTGCGGGTCAGCACTTCTCCATCTTGAACCGGCCTAAGCGGCTGCTCCCGAATCTCGAAGTGGGACGGAGCAACCCTACCCTCGGGGCGACTGGTCAGGATGAGCTGCCGATTGTGGAGCATCTCTGTAGACTACTCCAGAACCGCAGTGCCTGACTGGACATGGCTGGCCAGAAAACGCGACCAGTCATGTCGAGCCGCCCACAGATCGAAGATCACAAAGTGTCCATCATCGCGAGGTGGTGCCACGTACTGTTTCAGTACCCCCGTTGCGGCTCCTTCCGCCACGTTGCCCGTCACGGTTCCTTTCGTCCATTGCTGAGCCGACAGGGAGAAGTACGGAAGCTCATACAGTCGTGGCTCGACCGGCTGGACTCCCATCGAGATCGCAAACGCAGCGATGTTCGGAACCGGCGTAAAATGATCCCACAGACCGAGCGACTGGAAGATGCTCTTTGCTGGCATTCCTTTCGGTGGCTCGCGGAAATACTGACGTCCGTAGTTGTTCGGGTCCGCTGACTCAAAGAAGGCCTGAAGCAGGTTAAGCAGCGGATGGTCAACGACAGGTGGCTCTTGTAGCAGGCTCTCAACCAGCTCGGCAATGTTGTTCGGTTCGGTCTTGTTGAGCAATGACAGAATCAATACAGAGCCCGCTCCCGACAAAATTCCGGCGGGAATCTTGGGCTCTGCGGCCAGAAACAGAGGCCCGGTGAGACCTCCTTGGGAGTGTCCCATAAAATAGATTCGCTTTTTGTCAAAGCGGATCGGGCGACCCGTGGTCGGTGCTTTCGCGACATTCATTTCCTCGACGAGCCGGA
>CALLYL010000216.1 GCA_937859535.1 uncultured Myxococcales bacterium | reverse complement strand
GCGCGGGAAACGAGTACACCCAGCGACGGATCTTGCCGCGAGGAATGCCTCGCTCGACCAGGGTCTGTTCCATCACCCGAGCCCGTCGATGGGCTTCGGTCTCACCGCTGTCCGGTGAGGACACGATCAGAAACTGGGTGTTGCGGAGCAGTGCCGATCGCAACAACTTATGCAGCCGCTCCGCTCGAAATGGCACCACCTGCGGCGCGCCTTCGCGAAAGTAAAAGACCTCATGGCGAAGATGCGACATCAGCTTGATGAAGCGGCCTTTGTGCTCGGGATCGGCGGCAATCACGGCAGGACGAATCTGCTTGGTGGTGCAGGTGTCCGACTGGACTTCGCATTCGCGCTGGACGTCCTCGATAAGCTGGCTCAGCTCGGGGGTACACATCGCCATGCCGATGCCATCCCCAATTTCCAAGCGGAGCCGCTGAATCTGCTCGCTCTGTGCTTCAATGAGCTGCTGCAGCGCATCAACCCGCTCAGACAGCGTCGGAGCACAGCCCCACATCGGCAGTGCCACGGCCAGTCCCAGCCTGCAAATCACTGCGCGAGCCCGACGGCTAAACATGAGAGGCTACTATCACAAAATCCGCTGCCCTCGAAGCCGCTTCGCTGCGCATGGCGTATTTTCTGTGCGCGACTCCATGAAGTCCTCATCCGACAGTCCTCGCCGCGACCACATCCCATCTCGCCGGTACCTCACTGCAATGATTCGCACGGGTCGTGCCAGAGGATCCGGGCAGGAATCGACCTTTGGCAGACATGGGTCTTGTGTCGAATGAAGTCTTACCTGTATAGTAGTATTCCGACATCGTAATCTCTGTGCGTAGATACAAGACAGTAAGTCCACAAGTCAGGAGATATCAAAATGAGACCCTATCTTCTCATTGGTTCGTTACTCATCTATTCACAAACAGCCGGGGCGGAGCAGCCCAGCACAATCAATGAAGACATCGCCAAGGGTAGCTACGTAAAGTTTGGACTCACGGGTGGTGTGGCCCTCAGCATGCCATTTATGACCGGCTGGGAAATCCAGAAACGCACTCTTTATGCTGCAACGGTTGCCTTCATGCCATATGTCTCGCTCCATCCAAAATACTGGAGCACAACCCGAGACATGAGCAGAGAATATTGCGCGGCACGCTGGGTCGGAAAAGATCACAACGACGCCACCAAAGAAACCATTCTATTTGTCAATGACTTGGCCAACCAAAAATACGAAGAAATCGTCAGAGATGTATCAACAGAACTGGGCGGACGTGAGTCAACCGCGCTGGCCGCTGGGTTGGTTCAGCTTGCGATTCACGCCAACTCCAACACCGCGCAGGCACACGTATCAGCGAACAATAGCCCGCAACCACTCAATACAACAGTTGTACCCTTGACTGCGGCTCTTCAGCAAATCGCAAACACCCTCCAGCAAAATGCGCTCGATTTTCAAAATAAGATTGCGCTGTCCGAATCAGAAAAAGAGTCTGCTGAGAGAAAAATCGAAGAAGCACAGAATGCGCAGCGAAAGCTCGAAAAGCTGCCTGTCGGCGATGCAGGATACCAACGCGCACAAAGCACCGCGCAAGAGGCTCGACGGGCCGCGCAGCAGGCCATCACACAGGCCGATGCAGCGAGAGGTCAAGCTCAACTGGCAGCAAATAACCTAAGCCACTCTTCACGCCAATTATTAGAGGGAACCGAACATCTGTTGCAAAACACCCCGGGCATTCCAGCGCCGCTTCAGGCCGAACTGAAAACCCTTTCTCGCGGAGCGCAGGATATCTTCTCGGCCATCCTCGCTGCAGCAAGAGCGAAGGAATCGCCGATCAGAGAGGTCCGACGACTTGCCAAGAAACACTCTGTTTCACAAAACATCATCCGTGCGACGACTGATCTGATACAACGAAAACGCCAAGCAGTGACTGCGGAAGAGAAAGAAACTGTTGTCACCAATGAACAATTATTAATCAAAACAATTAGAGATACACTCTGGAGTGAACATAGGAGCGTATCCTGCTCTGGTTATCATTTTGGTTTCTGGTTCGGGTTTTCAGGAACGCCCTCCCCTGCTTCGATCCGGTCCCACGATGAAAACAGCGAAGACTATCGATACGAACGACGGACCATCATCCCAACGCTCGCCGCAGGCATCTCGTATAGTCCGGTCACCCATGTCTCGATCCTGGCTGGCCTGAGCTACTCGGTGTTCGAGGAAAACAAAGACAACGTGACCACTCTGTTTCACTTGATGTCGCCGATGATTGGCCTCGGTGGCAGCATCGACATTCTCTCGGCTGCCACCAAAAAGTAGTGGCCCCGGAAAGCACCAGCGGTGCCGGCCGATCACTCCGAATCCAATTCAATGGAGGATCTCGTCATCGGGGCTGGCTGCGCGCTGTTTTTCTTTTTACCTCGCGTCGTCCTTGCGATACCGTCCGCCCATGCCGCACTCGCTAAAGACCGCTCGTCAGCGTCGGTTTTGGTCTGCTGTGGCGGCCTTTTTCCTCGGCTCAGTGGGTCCGATTGCGACGGCCCATGCCGACCTCGGCAGCTTTCCCAAGCTGACAGTCGGACTCGGCCTCTTGGCAGGCTTTCAGACCGATTCCCGTCCCTGTCAGGTCGCCGGAGCAAGTCGCAACGCCCCCGGTAGCGGCTGCGCACTGTTTGCGGCAGGCATCGACGGCAGCTTCTTGTGGCGCGGTCGGATCGGTGCCGCACTGGCGCTCTCGTCCACCGCCGGTCAAGCCGCAGTCCCGCAAGCCAGTGAGCCCGGTGCCGATGCTCCACCAGCATTCCCTGATCGAGTCTCGCTGGCGCTGGCGCTGGATGTCAGGCCGCTCGGCTTTTTTGTCCGCGATGGGGACCGCTCCTATCAAGCGCGACTGCTACACGGCTTCCGGCTCGGCATCGGTCCATCGCTAGAGCTGGTTCGGACCGCGCTCGATAGCTCGATCGATGCCGGCGTTCGCAGTCGCAATCTGCCGAGCGCACTCATCGGCATGCACGCGCTCATCGACGGAGAAATTCCACTGCTGGCCGATATGGCGAGCGCGTTGTCGCTGCGGATCTCGGTGCGACTTCTGTACGCTCCGCAGATCAGCTTGAACGAAGGCTCCGTCCAATCAGCCCCGTTTACCCCGACGACAGACTACGAACCGCAAGGCTACGGCCTGCGCACCCAGCTTCTGTTTGGCTTTGTCTACTACCTATAGCGACCGGTAGCGCTACGCCGCTTTACCATGCTGCGAGCATTGTGCTAGGTTGCCCTCTCCGTCGCTTGGGAGCCCTTTTCCCGACGAAGCTACACTCGAAAGAGACGCCATGGAACTCCGCACCTTCAGCTTCCTTGACATCCTCCAGCCGCAGCTAACCGGCTTTTTGCAAACCGTGGCCCAGGGGTTTCTCCCGCTGGAGCGTCAGGCCTCGCTGATGGTCGAGATTGCCCCCGGCATCGCGGTCAACCAGCTCACCGACGTGGCGCTCAAGCAGACTCGGGTCATTCCCGGCATGCAGATCGTCGAGCGCGCTTACGGTCTACTCGAACTACATCACTTCGACCAGGGCGAGGTCCGCTCTGCTGGCGCAGCCATCCTCCAGGCCATGGGCAAGGACGAGGGCGCACGGCTCAAGCCGAAGATTCTGTCCGAACAAACCATCACCGGGATCGAGGGCTACCACTCGCAGCTCATCAATCGCTTCCGCCACGGTGACATGATCGGGGAAAAGCAGACGCTGTATACCCTAGAGCTGGCCCCCGCCGGATACGCTGCGCTGTGTGCCAACGAAGCCGAAAAGGCCGCGCCGGTGCACCTGCTCGAGGTCGTCACGTTCGGGGCCGTCGGTCGCCTGTGGTTGGGTGGTTATGAAGCCGAGATCGAGGCCGCCCGCGACGCCATTCATGCCGCGCTGGCCGACCTCACGGGGCGATAGTCAAACGTGACCGCGCTTCCTCAAACCGTGGCAACGCAAAAGCCTGCGAAAACTCCAAAGCGCAGCGCTGAAGCCATGCGAATCACCGCCATCCTCGATGAGCTAGACCGACTCTATCCCGACGCACACTGCGAGCTGAACTTCCGCAATCCGTTCGAGCTGCTCATCTCGGTGATCCTGTCGGCACAGTGTACGGACGACCGCGTCAACCTGATCACCCCGACGCTATTTGAGCGATTTCCCGACGCCAAAGCGCTCGCTGAATCAGATCAGGAAGAGATCGAAAAGCTCATCTTTTCGACGGGCTTTTACCGCAACAAGGCAAAGAACATCCGCGCCGCAGCCAAGAAACTGTGCGAAAAGTTTGGCGGTGCGGTGCCACGTACGATGGTGGACCTTCTGACGCTGCCCGGCGTCGGCCGCAAGACCGCCAACGTGGTGATGGGAACCGCGTTTGGGATTCCAAGCGGGGTGGTCGTCGATACCCACATCTCGCGGCTCAGTCAGCGACTTGGCATGACCCGCGAGGACGAACCTGAAAAGATCGAGCGAGACCTGCAGAAGCGGTGGCCCGAGGAGCGCTGGATCATGTCCGGGCATCGGCTGATCTGGCACGGTCGTCGCGTCTGCTTCGCTCGCAAGCCAAGCTGCGCGACCTGTACGCTGCGTCCGCTGTGTCCGTCGCCGGAAGCCAAAGCGCTGCCATAGTCACTTCGACAGAAGCGACTGACCACAACTACTGTGGTGCGGGCTGGGCTTCGCTGGGAACGTGCGAGCCAGTCTCCGTGGGTGAAGCGGGAGCGTGCATCGATGGCTGCTGCTCGCTGGACGGAGGTACCTGCTGCATTCCGACGGGCGGAGCATGGACAATCCCCGGCGGTGGTGACGCGCTGGCCATCGGATTCGGCGGCGGTGGCGATGGCACCTGACTCGGAGGAAGTTGGCTCGGAGCGGGGACAATCACCGTTTCGTTGGATGGCGACGGTGGCGTCATCGCTGGCGATGGTGGTGACGCTGGAGTCGGCTCACTCGGTATGGGACGCGGCGGCGGCGGCACAAAGGGGGACCGAGACCCCGGCACCAGGGAAGGCTGTGCCGTCGGTGAAACCTGACTAAGCGTTCCCGCCCGCAGCGCGACTCCCTCGGGTGGCTCTTTGCTGGCCCGAGCCCGAGGGTTGTTGAGTGCCCCGATGATCGAAAAGCCGATCGCGCCATCGGTACGCTTGCCTTGTGACTGGCTGCTCACGACGATCTCCATCGTCGGCTCACGAGACACGAGCTGAGGCGACGGCTTGAAGCGAATGTACAGGTGGGCTTCCGACAGCGGCAGCGGATCGCGCAGATCCACGTAGCCATCGATCCATAGCTCGACGTCGGGCGACTTGGCATGGAGGTCGACGATGCTGGCGCGGCCTCGCTCGATGGTGATCTTGCCAATCACATCACCAAGGCGGAGACGCGGAAAGGTCAGTCCCTGCGACAAGAACGCATCCCCAGGCACCACCAGCTTCGCTTTGCCGTCTCCAAGCTGCGCCGCAAGCAGCTTGAGGTCGATATCGCCAAGCGCTTTTTGTAGGTCGAGTCGCGTCGGCGGCACTACAAGCGGTGCAATCGAGCCACGCGGCGGCGGCACTGGACGCTGATTCGGGCCTTTAAAGTGCAGCTTCATCCCGAGCGTCCCCAGCATCGGCAGCGGCAAAAGCTGCGCCAGCGAAGACAGCCTGATCAGCATCACATCGTGAAGGTCGGCGTCAACGCTTACACCATCGTCGCCCATGCTGAACTCAGACTGTAGTTCGCCACCAAAGGCTTCAACCAGCAGCCGACCACTTTTGGTACCCCAGGCAGCATCGAGAGGATGGATGCGAGCGTCGATTCGATCGACGACGATCGGACGCAGGTTCTTGGCGGCAGGCGTGTCAGCGGTCGTTGGGCCAGCCAGGGGCTTCCGTGGCTTCAGACGCACGTCGGTCGCCGAAAAGCCGGGTTGCAGGACATGAACATCCAGCTCACCAATGCTGACGTCCATGCCCGAACCGATGCCGAAGCTACCACTTGCGGTCTGCGGCGGACCCGGCTCTTGCGAAAGTTCACGCTCAAGACGGTCTTTGATCTTGTCGAGCGGCAGTGACAGCGTAAGTGACACAAAAAATGTCAGCAGGCCAAAGACCGCATACAGCAGCACGGTAACGACGCGGTTGGTCTTCCGCAGCCGTCGTAGTAGGCGCATCAAGAACCGACGCATCACTGCTCCTTTTCGCCGTTTGACTCGGGCTTGCCATCACCCTTTTTGTCTTTGCCAGTGGGCTTGGGCGCGTGTTCATAGGTCGAAACGGTCATATCGACCTCGAACTCCTGGTGCTTGTCGTCACGAGAGCGGATGTTGAGCTGCGTGACCATCACCAAGTTCGCTTGATACGTCTCGATCTTGCGCATGAACTTGAGCAGCGGTTCCAGCCCGACCTTGCCGATCCGCAGGTCGACCGACTGCTGAATGTACTTTTTGCCCATGGCCTCGGGCGTACGCGGGTTGGTTTCGCGAATCTCAATGCTCGTCTCTTTGGCGAGGCTTTCGAGAAACCCCGAGAGCTGGAGTGGACTTTGGCCAATCCGCTGATCAAGCTGGAGCGCTCGCGCCCGCGCTTGCAGGTACGGACCGCGCTTTTTGGCAATGTCACGCAGGGCGCGCTGCATCGCGTCGGTCTGTTCTTCCAGCGTATCGATGCGGTCATACAGCAGATACGCCCCACCGAGCACACCCACGCCGAACACAACGCCAATCAGAAGCATCACCAGCGAGCGCTCACGCGGAGCCAATCCCTCAAACAGCTCGCGCAGCCGCGACACACCGGGGACACGCGCCAAAATACTCGGTTCACTTGCGCTCATCGCGACACCTCCCGCATGGAAGGATGGGGGTGATTTACGGGCATGTGGTTTCGATCTCCAGCGCGAACTGCTTGACCTCGACCGGCTTGCCGTCGGGACCGGTGTTTTTGAGGGTCAGCACTTTGCCCTTTTGGACCTTGCGGAAGCACGGAATTTTGCCAAGGTTTGCGGCCAGGTCGTCGACATACTGCGCCGAGGCACAGGTTGCCTTGAGGTCGGTCTTTTTGGGTCTAATGTGCAGCTCAATGACATCGAGACGGGCCGGTCCAGATGCATTGCTTGATGGTGATGCCGCCGAGATGTCTTCGAGCAAGTCCAGCACCGAGACCTGCGGCACGCTCTGACCCTGCACCTTGTCTTGGGTGAGCGCCGCTTGCAGCTCGTTAGACACCTGTCGACCATCGGTGCGCGCTTCGCCAAACAGGGCCGTCGACTCGGTGATGAGCTGAAGCCGCAGCCGCTCGGACTCCTTTTCGAGCTGCTGGAGCGAGGCATACGCCCAAATTCCGACGCTGGCAATCAGCGCCGCCGCAAACCCGAATAGCAGCGGTGCCTTTTCACGAAGCATCGCGTAGTCGGTACGGAAGGCTAGCTCACCCTTGCGGAAGTTGAAGTTTGGGCCACCAAGCGCCGCGCCAAGCCCGAGCCCCACGGCCGCCGTACCGGTCGGCCAACGATGAACCAACGCTGTGCTCGAGACATACGTTCGAGAAGCCCCACCTTCGCCAAACGTCATCGACTCACCGGCGGGCATTTCGCCACGAACAGCCGGCCCGAGCCACGTCGCTCCACTCGGAGGAAGCAGCGGCTGCACCGGCACGCCCAGCTCCTCGGACAGATAGTCTTGCAGTCCGTGAAGCTGCGCAGAACCGCCCGTCACAAACAGCGTCTTTGGCTCGCAACCAAAGCGACTCCCGTAGGCCGCCAGCGTCTGTCGGAGGTCGCGCAGCAGCGGCTTTAGCGACTCGCGGATCAGCTTGGCGACCGTTGGGTTCGTAAAGTCCGATAGACCGTTTTCGTGTTTGAGCTTCTCGGCGGCAATTAGGCCGATACTCAGGTGCTTGGACAGCGACTCCGTAATCTGCAATCCGCCACGCGGAATCGTGCGCGCAAACTGAACCAGTACCTGACCGACCCGCTTCGGATGTGCAGCCAGCGCACAGACGTGGGTCATGCGGTGCCCAATATCAATCACCCACAGCGGCAAGTCCTTCTGGGGCATCGCACCGGACTTGCTCTGTACCCACAGCGCCGCCGTTGCGAGTGCGGTTGCTCCACAGACTTTGGGGTCCAGCCCGAGCGGCGACATCGACAAAATGCGCGACTCAACCACGCTCTGCCGAGCACAGCCTGCCAGCCACAGCGAACTCCCTGAGCCACTCGGCGCGTTGGCGGGAAGCTGGTCCACGACATGACCTTCCAGATCATCCATGAGCTGCCCGGCCAACTCGAACGGCAGCGTCTGCGCGACCTTTTTCGGATCGGACAGCGGCATTTCCACCAAGCGGAGTGTCAGGTCTTCGGAAATGCCAATCGCACAGCTTTCGGCGCGAATCTTCTGTCGTCCCAAGATCGTCATCAGTGCCCGCATCTGACGATCGAGCAGCGAGTCCACCGGAACCTCCGCCGTCGGTTCCTCGGCCTGCGCTAGCTCGCTGTTGAGTGATATCTCATGCCTGCGAATCGGTGATGGCAAAGGAGTGCCATCGCCCGGCTCGGGCACGCGCTCTTCTTCGATGCTGGCAAGGTGTACGGTGCGGAAGCCCTGCTCGATGCGAGCGACCTTCACCGAAAAACTGCCAAGGTCTATGCCTAATATCGTGGCCATCGTTGTAATCCCGTGGCTAATCCAGTCGGAAATACATCCAAGTGCCGTTTTTGAAGCAGCTCGGATGGTTGATACAAACGGGGTTGGAGTTGGTGCTTTGCGAGTCCCAGACGCCACGGATGTGAACCTGGGTATTCTTCTGCGCCGAGCGCTGCACCACGCCGGTG
>CALLYL010000215.1 GCA_937859535.1 uncultured Myxococcales bacterium | reverse complement strand
GACGCCGAGCTGATTTGCCGTAGTCCGTCGCCGATCGCGCTGCTGCTCATCGACCTGGACAACTTCGCCGCGCACAACCGGAACGGATACCGAGAGGGAGGAGATGCGAAGCTTCAGCAAGCGGCGCGGACCATCTCGACGGTGCTGCATCGCAAGGCCGATCGGATCTATCGGCTTCACTGTGCGGGCGACGAGTTTCTGGTCTTGCTGACGCCAGAGCACGACGGTGAGGCGTTCCGTCAGGCGGAGCGGGTCCGACGGGCGCTGTTTTCGGCGGGGCTGCCAGCGTGCATTGGGATGGCCTATGCGCCCGGTTCGACGCACCGCGACCCCAAGCAACTACTGCGCCTCGCGACGACCAATAAGGACGCGGCGAAGAAGCTCCCCGGCAAAAACGCTATCTATCCGCCGAGAAAGCCGCCGCCGCCCGCTGTTCCGGTTGCCGTCGCGCCGGAGCTTGTCGGCCTGATCGTTCTGCCCCGCTCAGTCAGGAGTGTGTCGTAATGGCGGACAACCCCGACGACGAATGCCCCAAGTGCCACGATGCGATGCGCCATGATGCCGATCGCGAGCTGGCGCGCACGCTCGACGTGATGAGCGAGCTGGATCGGATCGCGAAGGATCTGCGGACGACGGTAGACCGAGTCGAGCACTTGGCCGCACTGATGCGGCGTCCGCTGTGACGAGGGCCGAGACGGTGACGCGCTGTCCGGCATGTGGCTCACTGGCGGTCAGGCCTCGCGCCGCTGCTGGTCGCACGCGCAGCTACAAGGTGTTTCCGCTGCTGCCGCTGCCCGACGATTTGTTGATCCCGACGTGCCGGACGTGCCGATCCGAGTGGCCCGATACTGAAACCCAGCGACGACTCGGAGAGGTGCTGCGGAAGGCATACGAGGAACTGCTTCGTCACATGGCGTGGCGTGAGATCGAGCGCCTGTCACTGCACTTATCGCTGCGACGGCTGGAGCGGCTGCTCGGGCTGGCGCAAGGCTACCTGTCGCGGCTGTCGGCAGGCGACGGAAACCCGAGCGTACAGCTTGTCTTGCTACTGCGCATCCTGGCCGACGGTGCGCCCGAAATTCTCACAACGATTGACCGCTTCTGGGCACTGGCCCCGACTGAGGAGGAACTAGAGATGGTCCAAGAGAAAACCAAGCAACGCCGAGGCTTCGCCGCGATGGATCGTGAGGCGCACCGAGAGCTGGCCCGTAGCGGCGGCAAGGCAGCCCACGAGTACGGCCTAGCGTACGCCTTCGACACGGACACCGCTCGCGAAGCCGGAAAGAAGGGCGGTGCCACGATGGCCAAAGATCGCGCACATCTAGCCGCTGCGGGCCGTCGCGGCGGGCTGAGCTTGCGCACCAAGCTACAGATCGTGAGACGGGCCGATGATGTTCTGACGGACGAAGATCGCCAAGCGGCGAAGTTGGCGCGGCAAGCGCTCAAGCAGCTTCCGGTGCCGAACCGTGGAGCGCTAGCGAGACTCCTCGGGCTGTCCAGGGTGATGCTGCGTCAGCTCATCAACGGTGAGGAGATCCCCGCGAGGCCGCTCGTCGCGCTGATCTTGCTGCTGAGCCAGCACCATGAGGTAATTCCGTCGCTCTCATCCCTGTGGAAGCAGCTTGATTCCCCAGTCCAGCCTGACCAACGCACCGACGAGGCCATTTCCTGCCCAGGCGACGGCTAACACTACGGTCCATCCACATCGTCACGACGATCGAGCGTCGGCCCGGCGTCGCGGGCTACGACATCACGACGAAAGCCACCGCTCACACAAGCGCTGCGGAGATCGACCTGCCCAGTTTCCCAGACTGCGCCTTCCTGCGTGACCCGCTCGGCCTGTCGCAGCTCTCTGTCACCGTCTCACTCGCTCCGCTGCGAGAGGAGAAGCGCCGACCGAGGCGCATCCAACCGAAGGACTTTACCCATGACCGAAACCCAAGACGCTGACCAGGCACGCGAAGAACTGAAGCGATTTGGCGTGCGACTGAGGGACCGCAGAATCCTGGTCAAGCTCTCCCGACGCACAGTGGCCGAGAGGTCAAGCATGAGTGAATGCACGATCAAGTTCATTGAGTCAGCCCGCACGCGACCCAAGCTCGAAACGATCGTTGCCCTGATGCGAGTGCCTGAGCTGGGCTTGCAACTCGAGGATCTGCCGTCTCTTCTACGTGAGCGCGTCCGCGAAGTGCTCGCACTGCCTCGCGGGTCTGTCTGCACCCGCCAGCCAAGCACGCTCAGCGATCGGCCAGGGTCATGTTCCGTGACCGCTGAGCACTGCCGCTGATGCTGTTCGCTTGGTAGTGCCGTGCTCGGCCTGCCAATCCATCCGGTCTGACAGTGACCATAAGTCCCCCCGTTTGGCCTGCTTCACTGGGGCTCAAATTGGCGATCTGTCGTCTCTGAAATAAAAGAACTAAAAAAGTCAATAAAAAAGCTTGCGCTGGCTAAGTTCAGATTTATCCTACATTTAACTACATGTCGGATAATGAAACCATGACACACAAGACCGAAACGAATGAAACGAGTCTCAACATCGCGATTGGACACCTTGCCCGTGCTTGTCGAAAAGAGACACGGCTGCGAACCGAGCCAGGAAGCGTGGGATACAATGAAATAGAGGCGATTCATA
>CALLYL010000214.1 GCA_937859535.1 uncultured Myxococcales bacterium | reverse complement strand
AGAGCGGATTCTGACCAGCGCGGGACTCGATGAGATCACGACACGCTGGCTCAGCGGGCCGATTCGTCGCTATGCCGAAGACGTAACATGCGATCGAAGTCGTTGCTCGCTGTCAGATTGGGAAGACCCTGCACAAAGAGTTCGCACTGCTGCACATGCGCCGTTACCAGACCGAGGCAATTTTCTGGCTTGGGTCGGGACTCACTGTGACGACGGTGTGGCGGTGGTGAGTATGCTGCCTGATCAAGTGATCAGCACGGTGGGCGTTGCGCTGAAGGTCGTGGCCTCGATCGCCGATGCTTCCCGCGCGAGGAAATACACCGGCCAAGATTGATGCCACGTGGATATCGCTCGACCGTGCGGCCCGATTCTGCGCCAGCCCTGTCCGGTTCGTCAGGCAGGCTTGCTTGCTTCCTGCTTTTGGATTTGCGTGACGGTCTGCTTGGCGCGCTCGAATTCCGTGCGGAAGTGCTCGCGGATGGCCTTCGGGTTAAAGTCGAGGATCGTGCCGCCAGACTCGAAGTGCGCAACGAATACGCGTCCTGTCGCCAGGGTAAACGCGCCGCTTACCACCGGGAGCGAGATTGCACCAAGCGAGGTGCCGATGATCGGAACGAACTTGAACAAGGAAGCCGAGAGGACCGTGCCAATCCCTGCACCGCCAAGGCCCGCAATCAGCGTTGCCAGGATCTTCTTGGCTACTTGATCTGAGAACTTGACGCCGTAAAGATTCGTCAGCTCACGCAGCATCTTGAGTTGCACGACACTGACCCCGACGAAGTCAACGATGGGAACCGGGACCAATCCGACACCAAGCGCCCACAGGACGTTTCGGTGGACAATCGACTGCGCTTTCTCCTGGCGCTCGGTGGGGTCGACGACCGCTTGTGCCGCTGCTGCTGCGGTCGTTTCTTCCTGCTGCGGGGTGGCCGCTTTGGCACTGCTGGAAACCGCTTGAGATGCGCCAACTTGCGTCGTAGTCGCTGACATGAGTTCCTGCCTTGTTGGTGGACGGTGGTTCCGGATTTTACGACAGGTAGCGCCGATCTGCATCAATGGAGATTGCGGAACCTGACGTTGCGCTTGACTGTCTCTAGTTACCTGAAAGTCACGCCTCCATGCAAGACCGAGCTACGGACCGAGGCTGTTTGCCGAATGCCTTCGGAGCACCCTTGCCAGACCAGAAGGGCGCAAGAAACCATCATCGCTCGCCAAAAGGTCTCGCCCCCTCTTAAACGAATGGATTGACAGAGCAGAAGGATTGGCCATTGATCAGCATTCTCTATCTGATAAGGATGTACCGCTTTTGCCTACCATGCGGAACTCTGCCAAAAAGGAAACGGTCATCGCAAGTGCAACCAAGCAGACCATCGCGCGTGAGTTGCTGGAGCTGCTCTGCTTGGCGCTCGTTCTTTGGGGCCTAGGGTACTTCTTCCTCAAGGGGGGAAATTTCCATCGTTCCGAGCCCCCCGCGCAGTTCGTCGATACGAACGCGGCCGAAGGGGCTCGTGCCGCGCTCTGTGGGACTCCCAGTCCAGACGGACGAGCAGTGGTCGTCGAGATGGCCTATAGCGATGAAAAAGGGGCTTGGGTTGAGTTCGCCGCGGATCGCTTCTCTCGGCTCTGTCCCAACATTCAGGTCCGGCTGACGGCGCTGCCAGACATCGAAGCCGTGTCGCTGATTCTAAAAGGAGAGCTGCGGCCTACGCTCTGGGCGCCTACCGATGAGATCTCGCTTCGATATTTTGAGCAGCGCTTCCGAGAACAAGAACATCGTGCACCGTTCCAAGACAAAGACAAGACCGAGCTTCTATCGTCGCCCCTTGTTCTGCTGATCTGGCAGGACCGCTTGCGCGTGCTGTCGACGATCTTGCGGGAGGAGCGGAGCGAGGAAGGCAGCTGGGTTCGGGGGCAGTGCGCACGGATTCCGCGAGATCCGGTCATGGACAGGCTGCCCGTAGAGCAGATGGTTCCTGGTAGTTGGGGCGACTGGTACGCGCCCCTATTGAACCTATCTGGACTGCCCAATTCCCTTGCGATGAGCAAGCTGCCGAGCAGGGCGGAGCGTCGGGCAGTGGCGGTGCGCCCGATTGGCGACGTGCCGATGCCTCCGCTCGCTGAGATCCAATCGTGGGGGCGCGTCAAGATCGAGCATGCCCGACCGACGCGAGACAGCGCGGGTGCCGCAGCCCTGTACCTAATGGCTTACGACTACCTGCTGCCTCCGTCGGAGCGGGATGCCGTTGCAGCGGCGATGCCTGAAACTTCCGGACAAGCCCGGGCGCTGCAAGAGAGCCTGGCGCAGCGCCTGGAGACAAACTTTGCCGAGCGCAAACCCAGCTTGCGGAAGTGGCTCCAGCGCTGCGAGGCGGGACTCGAGAGCTCGTCGCGCACGGTGAGTGGACTAACGACGAGCTTGCTCGACTTGGGGCCATCGCGCTACGACGGCGTGGTCACGTATGAGCACCTGGCGCTGCCATTTTTGGAGCGAGCCGATCAACACTCCGGCGCATTGCAGAAGCTAGTGATCGTTTATCCGAAGCCGCTGCTCGTTGCCCGCCATCCAGCGGTCCTGCTCGATGGAGATGCTGCACAAAAAGACGCCGCCGAGCGATGGCTACGCTTTCTGCAGAGCCGGGAGATGCAGGAAAAAGGAATCGACTGGGGCTTCCGGCCCATCAATCCCGCGGTCCATTTGCAAGCGTATAGCAGCCCGCAGAACCGATTTCTCCGGTTGCGCCGCTATGGCGTGCTGCTACAGCCTCACCTCATCGAAGCGCCACGCGCAAACGGACACTTGCTCAACGAGATTATCGCCCTCTGGGGTGAAGTGACAGGCCGGAACTAACCAGGACTTTGCACGACCATGGTGCCCTTTTTCATATACATCCTTCCGGTCGCTGCCGTGCTAGCGGTGGCTCTCCTTGGCAGCACACGACGGATCGGTTTCTGGCTCGCGCTGATCCTCGGGATCGTCCTGACTCCAGTTGGCGGTTTCATTGCCGCCCTGATCTCTGGACCCAAGCGATTCACGAACCATCAACCCCGCAAAAGTGAAAAGCCGTGACCGTCAAAATGATAGACGAGGACAATCAGGAACCCGAGCTGCCGACCTTGCGCGAGCGGTTCCTCATCCGCCTGAACCAGGTTCAGTTCGTCTTATACACGGCGCTGGTTATTTGCTTGCTCATCGTCGGATTCCTATGGAACCGGATGTTCGTGACCATCCCGCCCGGACATCGAGGAGTGATGTACCGGACTCTGTCCGGGGGAACTGTGACAAACCGGACCTGGCAGGAGGGGCTGCACGTCATTCCGCCGTGGGACAAGCTTACGTCCTATGATCTACGCCTTCAGCAGAAGACGCTCGACTTCCAGGTCCTGAGCGACGAAGGCTTGACATTAGGCGTCAAGGTGGTGGTTCGCTACCGCATCCACGAAGAGATGGTTGGGTATCTCCAGAAGGACGTCGGATTGCGTTACTTCGAAGCGCTCATCCAGCCGGAGATCGAGGCTCACATCCGTCGTACGTTTGGCTCCAGGCCCGCGCACGAAGTCTATGCCACCGTAAGAGACATTCTGCAGGAGGTTGGCCAGTTCCCTCTGATTGGCCGGATGGAAAGGACCGTGCAGGGGCAGGTGTCTCGCCCCTATGTGCAGGTGCAGGAACTCAAGCTGACCCAGATCCACCTGCCGAAGGTCGTTGAAGACGCCATCGTCGAAAAGTATCGGCAGGAGCAGCTCATGCTGGCCTATCGCTACAAGCTCGAGCGCGA
The DNA here is from genome assembly GCA_937859535.1 of uncultured Myxococcales bacterium. Taxonomy (GTDB): domain Bacteria; phylum Myxococcota_A; class Polyangia; order Palsa-1104; family JAEUJZ01; genus JAEUKA01. Next base: position 1,680 of record CALLYL010000214.1, on the reverse strand, counting down.
AGAAAAAGAGGCCGAGCGGAAACGGACCGAAGCCGCAGGGATCCGAGACTTCAACCTCATCGCCGGTAAGGTATCTCCGGATATGCTGCGCTGGCGCGGCATCGACGCGACACTCGAACTCGCCAAGTCGAACAACAGCAAAGTGGTCGTTCTCGGCGGCTCCAGCGGGACGCTCATGCAGCTGAACCTCAGCGATCCTTCCCCCGCCCCCGCTCCCCCAGCCAAGGAAGAACAGGAGCCGGCCGCATCAAACAAAGACAAGACTCCCCGCGCGGAAAACACGAGCCAAGAAGGTCGCCGCACCAGCGACGCAGATATCGCGACGCGCCGGCGCGCTGCCGCCACGGTCCCAGCCGCAGGCGAGCCAAAAAGCGCAGACGCGGGCCAGCAAAGAAGCGCGGACGAGGGCCATGCCGCTGCGGCTCCGTCCACTGGACAATCTCCGTTGGTGATGACCGAATCGGCAGAAACCAGGCGGCAGCCGGACGCGAAGGACTCGAAAACCAAGCCAACCCGGGCCCCAAAGTCACGCACCGCCGAACTGCTTTCCACGCTGCGCTGATTGTTGTCATGAAAGGGCAGGCTTGCTCCCTCGCGATGGGCCCAGGCCAAGTGTAGACAACCGGGTAGGCTGCGTGGTAGGAGAGGCACCAAGCGGTAACTCCCGATGGACTTTGCCTGGAGCCAGCAGCAACTCGAACAGAAGGCGGCGGCAATCGCTTTTGCCAAGAAGGTATTATGCGCCGACGTCTCTGAGCACGATCGGAATGAGATCTTTTCGCACGACCGCTGGAAGCAGTGTGCTGAGTTCGGCGTCCTCGGACTCTCTTTTCCGGAAAGCTATGGTGGTACGGGTGCCGACATCCTGACGACCATGCTAATCATGGAAGGGCTCGGCTATGGCGGTAAGGACAATGGCCTGCTCTTTGCCATAAATGCGCAAATGTGGGCGGTGCAGCACCCCATATTGACCTTTGGGACCGAGGTCCAGAAAGCCCGCTATCTCCCGCGGCTCATTGCAGGTGAGCTGATCGGCGCCCACGGTATCTCCGAGCCGGATTCTGGCTCGGACGCCTATTCGCTGCGCACCCGGGCGACTCAAGTTGATGGAGGATATCGCCTGAGCGGGGCGAAAATGTTCGTTACCAATGCGCCGGTCGCCGATCTGGCAATCGTTTTTGCATCGACCGCGCCCGAGAAAGGCAGCTGGGGAGTCAGTGCATTCCTCATCGAAAGGGGTACGCCCGGATTCACCTTCGGCAAGAATATCGAGAAGATGGGGCTGCGCACGGCGCCGATGGGGGAGTTGATTCTGCAGGATTGTTTTGTCCCTGAAGAAAATCGCTTAGGGCCCGAAGGAATTGGCGCCCACATTTTCAATAGTTCGATGGAGTGGGAGCGCGCTTGCATCCTCGGTTCATATGTCGGAGTGATGGAGCAGCAGCTTGAGCAGTGTGTAAGCTACGCCCGCTCGCGCAAGCAGTTTGGCCAGCCAATCGGAAAGTTCCAGAGTATTTCGAATCGCGTGGCTACTATGAAAGTTCGGCTGGAGACTGCGCGACTCCTCTTATATCAAACGGCTTGGCTCAAAAAGCAGGGCAAGCCAGCGCAGATGGAAGCAGCCATGGCCAAGCTATACCTCAGCGAGGTTTTCGTTGAATCCAGCATGGACGCCATGCG
>CALLYL010000213.1 GCA_937859535.1 uncultured Myxococcales bacterium | reverse complement strand
CGCCATCGCGAGATACCGTGCTGCGCCTGCTAGATGTCGAAGAGCTGTCGCTCACGTGGAAGGATGTGCTTGGCGACCCGCCGCAGCCAAGCGGCGCGACTGACGAAGCGTCGGACAGCAGCTACAACTGCTACATCCCGCCGGGCTATGACTCGATGCGAATGGTGCAGCAGCTTGTGCGGATGCTCAACGGCACCGGAGGTCACATCGAACAGACCAACGCCTATCTGGAGCATCGGAGCGCGCTGGCGTATGTGTCCATGTGCCACGAAGTCGAGTATGTGACGGCGTACCGAGCCAAGTACCCGCTTGACAGCCTGGCTCGTCGAGTCATCACAGAAGGTGGGAATAGTCCCCTAAAGGTCATTGCGCTCGGAGCGGGCGATGGATATCTCGAAGTGCGGCTGGTGCAGCACCTCCTGTCGATGCGCGCCAAGCCTGACATCGAACTGTTGCTCTTCGACATCAGCCAGCCACTGCTGACGGCGGCCTACCAGCACGCGATCGACACCTTCGGCGAGCAGTCTGCTGTCCACACTCTCCTGGTCCACGGCAATTTCCACGACCTTGCGCAGTACCCCCAGGTCAGCTACACGCCGGCCAAAGGCCGTCGGCGGCGTCTCTACACCATGCTTGGCTACACACTGGCCAATCTCGACAGCGAGCCGCGATTTTTCGAGCACAGCCTCGCGCACTGCCAGCCCGGCGACATGTTGCTCCTCGATTTCCAGCAGCGACCATCACCCGTGGGAACCAGCGAGGACGAGATCCGACGGCAAGATCCGGCCTTCCACCATCCCTTTAAGAAGGTTCATGCCGACTGGCTCGGTACTCCCTTCAGCGCACACTGTCGCGACTACGTGTCACACGAGTTCTCTCTCCAACTCGTAACGCAGTGCTTGATCCCAGGCAGCTACGCGCTGGACGCCGTCGCCACGGTCCGCACGCGCAGCCACGCCGAGCGCCGCTTCTCGATGTTCCGCTTCAAGCGCTACGACGAAGCCTTGCTCGCTGAAAGCCTAGCCCGCTTTGGCTGGGAAAAACTCGTCGCGCTGCCCATCGGAGAATCGGAACGAGCGCCGGTGGCGATGCTGCTGGTGAAGCGGTAGGGGACGGCGGGATCGATGAGAACCGGTCCAAATTCATCCGAACCAGCGACTTCTAGCAGACAGTTTAACCTTAGGATGCTCGGCCCAAATTCCACCGCACCCGCATCCCCTGAGTCATTGCGCACCGCAACAGCAGCGTCGTGAACTTCGGGTCTCACAGAAGCCTGTTTTGTCCAAGATTGGCTTTGGCTACCTCCGATCGTATCTATCCCAACACCACTCTCTCAGTTGCGTTTTGGCCGCGTCCTTGGCTCAGGTGCCATCGAACACCCCACGCTTTGCACCGAATACCCGCGCTACTGGTCTGTCAAGACTAAAAAGCATTGACGGCGCTAGTTTCGGGCACTAAAAAGTTAAATCTCATCCCAGAAGTCCCTAATTGCCTGATCTACGATTAATGCCGCGCTCTGCCCTTGACGAATCTGTTCTGGCGTACGACTGAGAACCTGGAGGACGCCGAGATGTCCATGAATTTCCTTGGTCTGGTCGATCATCAGACGGTGCTTATATAGAAGAGACTTGACCCGACTCCATTCATTGGCTTTTGGCAACCCCCACTTATACTCTAGGTCTTCACTAAAGTAGTAGCTTCGCTCCATTCGACGCAAGAAGCGATCGAGCGTTGCCATTGCCTGCAATTGCTGCGGGGTATATTGCATTGGAGGCGGCTGAGGAAGTTGTGCGCCAGCGGTACCTAGGATCTTTGCGATCTTCGCGGGCTCATACTGCCACTGCTGATTGCCATCAGTTGTTGAAAGAACTCCAATTACATCCTCAACGCGCAATTGAACCGCTAGACGAGTTTTCTCATCCAATTCGATGCGCTCCAGGCGAGATTCAACGAAGTGACAGTTTTCCAGAACTAGTCCGAACATTCTCACCTTCACAAAGTTACACTCGGTGAAGGATGAGTCCCGTAACGTCACATTACACAGATCGACTTCATGGAACTCAAGCAATTTGAAAGAAAGGCCAGCAAGTTCGCACTCTCTATGATTCAACATTGCCGCAATTAGTGCCCCGGCATTCTGCCTAGCAACCTGATATCGTCCACCCGGTTTCATTGCTAGGCTACAGATATCACAATGTCTCTTGATATCATCAAGAGTAAAACTGTTGCTGGTCTGAGCGAAAAGTTCAAGGAAAGACTCGCTCAAGATTCCCTTCTCAAGGAAGGCCCGCATAGAATCGGGATCTCCTTTCCGCAGAAGACCAAGCAGATACTGTTCTAAGAAGAAGTCAAAATAGACTGGATGCTGAAAGCGTAGGTGAACGCGGTGGTGACGTTCCGACTCGAAGACTCCGTGCAGAACGCTTCGTTCAACCACTTGTCGTCGGTTCTCCAATGGCAGGCGTAGGTCATTGGCTACATCTTCTGCAATCAGCATGATTGTATCTGCATCTAATTCAATGGTTTTGGACCACCACATCTCATGAGCTACCTCACATAGAAAATGCATATGTCCATTTGCCGAAAGAACCGGCATTCCGGCTCGATCCTTCAACTTCTCGGTTTCACGCCGGATCAGTTCAGTGACAAGTTGTTGAATCAGCGACAGGTCTGGGTCGTAGCCTTGAGCGGGCACAAGCCGCGCCATTTCCGCCGTAAAGAATGGCTTCCCGAGAAGCTCCTCATTTGAGCGGCTGCGCAAAAGTCGGTCGAGATACGTATCAAGGGTCGGTCGGTCCTCTCGGCTCTTCCAAACATGGTGGCAGTATTCACGGATTCGTGACTCGTTCCAGGATAGCATTCTCGCAGTCGTGGTGTGGTAATCGAGGCCCTCACTCTGTCGTGATGCAGTAATCTGAAGGTATTGTTGATCATAGAAAGTTGATCGACCAGAAGCTATAAGCATTCCATGCCCCTTCAACTCAGATAAGAAACCCACCAATGAATTGAATGCATCGCCATAACCACCAGCCCCAAGTAATTCATCAAACCCATCGACCAGTGGCACCAGGAGGCCGTACCGACACAGTGGGGCAATAGTATCCTTTCGGACACTAGTAATACTCAGATCATCGAGAATTGATGAAAAGGCGTCGTGGAGGCTGATTAACGATTTCCCTTGAGCATCAATATACAAACATAGGGTCTCCGCTTTGCCAATAAGAAAGGCCTCCGCTTGACGCCGAGCAAACTCTCTCAATGAGACACTTTTGCCACAGCCTGCGGCACCGCGAAGGAATAGAATTTCAGTGCGAGCCCCATTCTGATCTGCGCCTTCTCGTACCTCTTTGCTAAGAGCCTCCAGTACATCCTCTGGCTCAAACGCCACATCTTCATCATCCGTGCGCTGTAGTTTCAGTGCGAAGTATGAGTCAGCCCGCTTCACATTACGAATGATCTGCAGGGCCAGAAACCGTAGGTCGGACATGGATTCAGAGGCCAGGTAGTGCCGGTAGGGAAGCCACACATTTTCGTCACACTTGACCTGAAGTTCGCCGGCATTGAGACGGATATGGGTTTCACGGCTGTGCTTTCCCTGCACCCAACTTACAATGGCCTCGGACCCCTTAATTCGACGCAACTCGATTGGCGTCCCAGTCAGGGCAAAACTAGCAATGTCTCCACGAACTTCCGCCAACTTCTCATCTGTCAACATCATCGAATTCTCCGAACTGCGGGGGGATCTAGGCTTAGCTTACGAGTCAAAAAGAGACAGTACCTGGACATCAAGGCCCTCCAGCATGGTACGATATGGGTTCTGTGAAATCGGGCGCATGAATGCCCAGGTAATTGGGCGCTCTCGAACTGAAATTGCGTAAATCATCGCAGGGACAAGGTCCGTGTCATCCGTCACCAGGAGGATCGGTGCGTCTTCGCCATCCTGTGCTAGTGTAAGCAGGTCGCAGGCCATGTGAACATCAACGCATTTCTGCTCGTGACCCTTGAGCGCCATTGACATATCGGCAGGGCAGTATGTCTCTGGACAACGTCGAGAATCAAGCAGGCGCTTGAGTGCCAGAACATGGCATTGCTCAGGTAAGGCGCAGCCAGGCAGAGAACCATGGATGCGCAAGTCCATCGTCCGCTGTTTCTGCCGAAGGGTGTGGGTAATCAACACGTCCGGCTTGGTCAGCAGAGAGTAGGCCAGTTCGCAGCGGAATCGACATCTACCAATACGACTTGGCGCGCTCCGAATGGCCCGCTGCACCATCTGTGCGTCATCGGTCAACCTTGCTTCTTGAAACCAGCCCCCATACAGACGAACTACCAGTCGGTCCGGTTGTGGAACTGGTAAACGGCGCAGTGCGCCCCCAAGGCCAGATAGGAGTTGCTCGATGATGAAATTTACTGTGTCGCCATCCATCGAGGAACGCCGGGCCGGACGAGAGAATGAGGGCATCCGCGCCCGATGCAAGTTATGATAGTCGACCAATACTTGGCATTCCGCCATGATGGGCTCACCCTATCACATCCGATCCCTATCACAAAGAAAAGTAGAGGAGGGAGCCATCATTCGTGATCTCGCAGGTCTAACCGCGCCCCTCCTGACACACTCGATATTTGAACTCCAGCACTTGATCGACTGTCAATTTTGTATAGCTCAGCTTCGCACGAAAAGGTGGGAAGGAACCTGTCCCTTTCGGTGGCGATTGGCGTGCCAAGGAAGCCGCTCTGCGAATCGTAACGAAGACCTCACCGCCCCAAGAATCCGGTATGACGCGACGGACGATGGCGAATCAGCTTCCACATGCGATCGAATTGCCGCGTCTCGATTCGAT
>CALLYL010000212.1 GCA_937859535.1 uncultured Myxococcales bacterium | reverse complement strand
ACCGCCACCTCGAAGGTCTGGATGGCAGCCGGGATGTCCTTCTGACGCGACCGGTAGATTTCGCCGAGAGCGTGCCACAGCGCGACGGTGACCTGCTCCTGCCCAGTCTTGGGCATGCGCTTGATCATCTTGCGGTAGTTGCGCTCTTGCGCCTTCCAGTCCTTGCGCGTCGTGCAGATCTTGTCGATTGCCTCGAACGGCTTCAGGAACTCCTGGAACCGCGCCGAGGGAATGACCTCCGGCTTCGCGAAGTACGCGTCGAGCGCCAGGTTGAACTGGTCGATCGCCTCGTCCGTCGACTTCAGGGCATCACGATAGATCACGCCCGCCGTGTAGTAGAACTTGCCGCGACGGAGCATGTCGTGCTCAAGCTGCGCGAGCCGCCCGAGGATCTCGATCGCCTTTTTCCACTGCTCGGTCTTGGTGTAAAGCTCCAGCACCTTGTGCAGCGTGACGTGGCTGTCCGGCTTGATCTCGATCGCATCGAGGTAGCTCTGAATGGCCTTCGGGTACTGCTGAAGTTTGTCAGCGTACATCTCGGCCATCTCACAGTTGAGCTTGAACCGCTCCTCTCCTTCAGCGACGGGGAGCAGCGCTCGCTTGGCAGTGATCACCGCCTCCCAATCGTTGTTGGCAAGCTGCATTTCGATGACAGCGAGGAGCGTCGGCCGATGATTCGGGTCGATCTCCAGCGCCTTCTCGAACATGTTGAGCGCCTTCTTCTTCTCCGTCTGGCGCAGCTTGATGATGCCCAGGCGATAGAAGATGTCGACGACTTCACTGTCGCGCTGCGCCTCGCGGTGATGCACGAGCACCGTCTGGTACAGCTTGAACGCACCTTCCCAGTCTTCCAGGCGATAGAGCAGGTCCGCCCGTCCCAGCAGCGTCTGAAGCGACGTGCTGTCCAGGTCATAGGCCATCTTGAAGTACTTGAGGGCCTTGTCCCGGTTCCCGAGTGAGTCAGCGGTCTTCGCCACTCGGTAGTACAGGTTGTTCATCTCCTTCGCGTCGCGCTTATCGGCCTTGCGGACCAGCGCGTCGAGAATCGGCTCTAGCTCCTTCCAACGTCCCTCGCGGAAGTACAGCTCGGCCAGCGGCTCGGCAGCACCGACGTGCTCTGGATCGAGCTGCATGACCCGGGCAAGGAACTCCGACCCACGCTTCTCCTCGTCGAGACGCTCGCGCATGATCGTCCCGATCTCGAACAGGATCTTGATCTTGTCGAGCGGGTTCGGCATCTGCTCTTCGGCGCGGATCATGAGCTGCGACGCCTTGAGCCAGTCGCCACGGCCCTTGTACAGCGCGATGAGCTTCTGCATCGCCGGGACGAAGTTCGGATCGACCCGCAGTGCTTCCAGGAAGCGACCCTCGGCAGTCTCCTGATCTTGCAGCTTGTCTTCGTACAGCCCACCGATGCGGGTATGTAGCTCGACTTGCTGACGACGATCCTGAACCAGCGACACCAAGTGCGACAGGGTGTCGATGGCGCGGCTCCAGTCCTCGACGCGCTCGTAGAGTCGACCGAGGGCAATCAGCGCCGCCTGGTGGTTCGGGTCGATGGCGAGAATCTCGCTGTACGACTCGATGGCGCGGTCGTTGTCCTTGATCTCCTGCTCGTAGACCTCACCCATCTGCGCATAGAGCGCCATCCGCTCGTTACCGTCGACCGACACACTGATGTGACGGCGGAAGGTATCGACCAGCTCAGCCCACTGCTTCAGGATGCGATACAGCCGCTCGAGCTGACGGTACGACGGGAAGTGCCGCTCGCTGAACGTGAGCGCCTTCTCGTGAGCCTCGGCGGCCTTGTCGACCTTCTTGAACAGGTTTTCCCAAGCGACGGCGATCTTCTCGTACAGAGAAATCCGCTCGTCGTCCGAGCCCACCACATCAAGCTGCGTCTCGAGAATTTGCAGATACGGCTCTGCCTGCTGTGCCTTGGCATACAGCTCCTCGAGAGCCCGCATCGCGCGCAGGTTGTACGCATCGATGTCGAGGATCTCGCGGTGGCTGATGATCGCCTTGTTCGGGTCGGACAGCTTCTGGTCGTACAGCTCACCGATCCGCCGCTTCAGCGTGATGATCTTGTCGGGATCATCGATGTTCTTGGTCTTGCGACCGAGCACGTCGATGAGGTTGTTCCACGACTGACCTGCCGTATACAGCCGCTCGAGCGAATCGAGGGCTGGCATGCAGGTCGGGTCCGCCGCAATCGCCCGACGCAGAGCACCGACAGCAAGCTCGGGGTTCTGCATCTGGTTTTCGTAAAAACCAGCCAAGTCAAGCAAAATCGCAACTTTCTTCTCGGCATCGTCCTCAATCGAGGAATGATGCTCGAGAGTCGCGACCAGCTCGTTGTACTGCTGGGTCTTCTTGTAGGCCTCAGCCAGGTTGGTGAGCGCCTCTTTGTGGTTCTTATCGATCTGCAGCGCTTGCTGCTGCGACGCGATGGCGTAGTCGAGCCGGTTGAGGTGCTCGGCGTACCAGCGACCGATCTTGACCCACAGGTCGGCACGCGCCTTCGGGTCGGCGATCTGCGTGACGCTCTGCGTGTACTCACCAAGCAGGTCTCCCCACTTGTTGATGATCGAAGCGAGTCGCTCCATCTCACGCGCCGTCGAGTCTACCGAGTAGTCCTCGCGGAACGCGGCCTGGAGAATCACGAACGCGCTGTCGCGATCGTTCATGTTCTCTTCGTAAATCCGGGCGACCTGCTGAAGCAGCTCGATACGCTGCATCGGCGTGTTGTCCGGGAACTCAACGCGAGCGAGGAGCAGATCCGCAAGCTGATTCCAGTTCTTGCGAGTCCGGTAGATCCCCTCAACCTGCTGCGAGGCTTCCAGGTTCGTCTTGTCGATCTGCTGGACGCGCTCGAATGCGTCGGAAGCAGCCGCCAAATCCGAGACCTTCTCGAACCAGATGTGACCGATCTTGAGCAGCTCGGCGATCTTCTGGCTGTCTTTGTCGAGCAGCTTGACGCGCTTCTCGATGACGTTGACCGCGTCTTCCCACTGGCTCTCCTGGTTAAAGAGCGCTTCGAGTGCGTCGAGGGCGCGGAAGTCCTTCTTGTTGATCTCGAAGACCTTCTGCCACGCCTTGATCGCGTCCTGAGGCCGCATGATGCGGTCGGAGTAGAGCTTGCCCAGCTCCGCCCACGCCTCGCGGATCTCCTCGATGCTGCCACCGGCGAGCGCCAGCGAATCAATCAAGCGGTGCAGGATCTCCGCCAGATCGTCCGGCTGATCGAGCTTGCGATACAGAGCCGCCACCGCCCGCAGCGCGTCGACATCACGCGGGTCGATTTGCAGCACTTCCATCCACGCGTCCAGTGCGTCGCGATCGCTCTCCAGCTTCGTCTCACGGAGCACACCGAGCCGCTTGTACAGCGGAATGGTGTCTTCCGGCACGTCGATGATCCGGATCGTCCGCTGAAGGATGTCCTCCAGCTCGCGCCACGCTTGGGCCGTCTCGTACAGCTTCGACAGCTCCCCAAGCGCCATCGAGTTGTCACCGCGCAGATCGATGACCTTGGTCCACAGCTCAATCGCACGATCGCGTTCGTTCAGCGTATCGCTGGCGATGCGCGCCATACGGGCATAGCACTCGGCCATGCCGTCGTCGCTGTTCTGGATGTCGACCATCTTCTCGTAGACGCCAGATAGCTCTCGCCACTGTTCGCCCCGGAAGTAGATCCGCTCCAGGCACTCCAGCGCTTTGCCATTGCGCGAGTCACTCTCGAGAATCGCGTTATAGCACTCGACCGCCTTCGCTGGCTCCTCGAGAGCATCGGTGAACACCGTTCCCAAGCGGAAGTACAGCTCGACCGTCTCGTCGGGATCTTGGCTGATCTGGATGCGGCGACGGAGTACGTCAGCCAGCTCTCGCCACATCGAAGTCTGGTTGTAGACGCGATCGAGCGACAGTAGCGCATCCGGATCCTTCGGCTCGATTTGGAGGACGCGAATGTTCGCTTCCTCGGCGTGCTGAAGATCGCGCAGCTCGAACTCATAGACACGCGACACCTTCAGCCACAGCATCCGCTGGATCTGCGCGTCAGCGAGAGCGATCTCGCCCTTGATCGTCTCCAAGTAGACCGCGACCAAGTCCTCCCAGGAGCGAGTCACCTTCGCCAGACGCTCCACCTCTTCGGCGGCGCGCTCCGACGTCGGAGCCTCGTTGATGGCCTTGCACCACCACTGGAAGGCGCGAACCTGATCGACCAGCTTGTGCTCGGCGATCTCGGCGATCCGCTCGATCAGCGACTGACGCTCGTTCGGGTCAGTCATCTTCTCAAGCTGCACCTCGTGGATGCGGACCAGCTTCTCCCACTGCTCGGCGACCCGATACAGCGGCTCGAGGATGCCCGCAATCTCGATCGGCCGGATGTTGCCCGCAAACAGCAACTCCAGGGCCTGCAGCGTCGGACCATGGTTCGGATCGGAGGTCAGAATCTCGCGATAGACCTCGATCGCGTTGTCCACGTCGCGCAGGTTCTCTTCGTAGAGCTGACCGAGCCGGAACTGAAGCGCGATGATCTCGGCGTCGCTGTTCGCAAGCCGCATCTCCGTCCGCAAAATGGCCGCCAGCTCTGCCCAGTGCTGACCACGCTCATAGAGCCGATCGAGTGCCAGCACCGCCGTCGGATTTTCCGACTCGACTTCGAGCACCCGACGGAAGGTCGCAATCGCCTTCGCCTCGGCTGCCATTTCTTCTTCGTACACTCGCGCCAGCCGCAGCAGCATCTCGACCTGCTGGAGCTGATCGCCCATCTTGACCACTTCGGCTTCGTACAGCTCGGCGAGCTGCGGCCACGCGTTCGTCAGCGAAGCAAGTCGCTCCAGGTTCTTGATCGAGTCTTCATTGACCGAGTCAAGACGCAGAGCGCGGCTAAACGCCTCGAACGCATTCATGGCCCGCTCGAGTTGCCGCTCGTAGTAGCCGGCGATGCGATGGAGCAGCTCGACCTTGCGCAGCGGATCGTCGGCGTGCTTGACCATCACCTCGAGGACGTCGATGAGCTTCTCCCACTCACCCGCCGTCTCGAACACCGGCTCTAGGACCTGCGCAGCAAGCACCGGCTCCTCGGCACCATGAACAATGCCATCGAGAGCGGCCAGCGTCGGCTCGTTGCTGCTCTCTAGTTCGAGAGCCTCACGATACGACTCGACCGACCGCACCATGTCCTTCAGGTGCGTCTCGAACAACTTGCCGATGCGGTACTTCAGAACCACCGTCTCGGCCGTCGTGCCCGACAACTCGACTTCACGCTCGAGCGTCGACAGCAGGTCATACCAGCGCTCCGCCCGGCCATACAGCCGATCGAGCGCCTTCAGCGCGTCGGTATCCGTCGGATCAATTCCGAGGATGTCGTTGAAGGTCTCGATCGCGTGCTCGATGTCCTTGAGCCGCGTGTCGTAGGTGTCGGCCATCTGGAAGAGGATTCGCTTCTTGTCCTCGCCCGTCTGAGCCAGCTCCACCTGATGCCCATACAGATCCTTGAGATCCGCCCACCGCTCGAGGCTGGTCAGCAGCGACTCAAGGCTGGCAATCGCCGTCGCATCGGCGCTATCCGCGTCGAGCACGCCCTTGTAGACCGCGATCGCCTTGTCGGGATCGTTGAGAACCTCGACGTATAGCCGAGCCGCCTTGAACCACAGCTCTTTCTTCGCCGGAAGCTCGCTGACGATCTCAACCTTGGTCAGGATCACCTCGACGAGCTTCGGATGGTTTTCGGTCCGTGCGTACAGCGCTTCGAGAGCGTTCGCCCCCGGCAGATTCGCCGTATCGACGGTGAGCACCTTGTGATAGGCCAGCGCCGCCTGATCGTTGTCCCCGAGGTTGCCCTCGTAGATCTGCGCGATGCGGGTCCACAGGTGAACTTGCAGCTCGAAGTTGTCCGTCGCCTTCTCGACGACCTCTGCATAGAGGTTGACCAGGTCTTGCCACCGCGTCAGCGCAACCGCCAGCCGCTCCAGGTGCTGCTGCGTTTCCTCCCGCGCCGGGTCTTCACGAAGCGCCCGTGCATAGGTCAAAAACGCATTCAGTCCGTCCTCGCGACCCTCCTCGTACAGACGCGCAATCTCGTGCAGAAGCTCGATCTTGCGAACCGAGTCGCTCGAGTGCCGAACCATGATCTCGTAGACGCCGATCAGGTTTGCCCAGTCCGACCGATGCTTGTAGATCGGCTCGAGGATGCCCGCGACATCAAGCTCCAGTTCCGGCTGCTTGATGAGGTTTTCGAGCGCACCCCGCGCCTCGTCGTTCATCGGATCGAGCTCGAGCACCTGGCGATAGGTATCCACCGCCTGCACCCGATCGCTCAGCTTCGTCTCGCGAAGGTTGCCGAGTCGATTGAGCAGAATGACCTGCTCCGCCGGCTCCTGGGTCAGCACAAGCTGCCGCTGGAGGTTTTCCGACAGGTCGTTCCACATCTGCTGCTGTAGATAGAGCCGATCGAGGGCCCGCAGCGCCGACATGTTGGCGTCGTCCTGTCCGAGCACTTCCTTGTACGTCTCGATCGCCTTCTCGAAGTTGCCGAGCACTTCCTCCCACAGCTTCGCCATTTGGAAGAAGTACGACTCGCGAATTTGCGGATCGCTCGCCAGCTCGACCTTCTTGCGCTGCACCGCCAGCAGCTCCGTCCAGCGCTTGTGGCGCGTGTAGAGCCGCTCGAGCGCTTCGAGCGCAGTCACGTCCTCGGGGTCAATCGCCTGAGCGCGCTGGAAGAACTCAACCGCCTTCTCGCTGTTGCCAAGCTGCTCGTCATAGGCGACAGCAACCTTCATCAGCAGCTCGCGAGTCAGCAGCGAGTCAAGCCCGCCCTTTTCGATCGCCTCTTCGTACAGACCGACGAGGTGGCTGCCCGCACCTTGCTGCGCTGCAACTTTCTCCAGCTCGACGCGGCACTGCTCATTGGTCGGATCGACCCGGAAGCAGCGACTGTAGGCATCAAGCGCCTTCTCAAAGTTCGCAAGCTGCTGCGTCCACAGCTCACCGATTCGCATCAGCAGCGTCACCCGCGCCAGAGTCTCCTCGGCGGCAGTACGCGCTAGCTGAATCTCATGCACGCCAACGAGCTTCAGCCACTCACCGAGCTGCTCGTAGATCGGCTGCAGGATGTTCGCCGCATCGACCTGGAACTGCGCGTCGGGAAGCCGCCGCTCCAGCGCCTCGCGAGCGCCATCGTGATTCGCCTGCTGATCGAGGATCTCGCGGTAACAATCGATCGCGCCCGGCACATCGCCAAGGTGCGTCTCGCGAACCTGACCAAGCCGATACTTGAGCAGCACCACCGCGTCGACATTCGCCGGATCGGTAAGCTCCAGCTCCTTCGGAATCGTCGACTGTAGCTCGGCCCACTGCGCCGTCGCAGTGTAGATGCGATCGAGTGCTTGCCAGGCCAGCAGCTCGTTTTCGCCGCCCACACCGTCGAGAATCGCCCGGTACGCCGTCACTGCCTGAGCCGGGTCCTTGATCTCGTTTTCATAGAGCTGAGCGATCTGATACCGAATCGCTCGTTGGCTGTCGGTGTCGTTCTCGAGCTCGAGCTTCTTTTGGTAGATCCCAAGCAGCTCGGGATAACGGCCCGTCTTGAGGTACAGCCGATCGAGTGCGCCCAGAGCAACCTCGTGGTTCTCATCGGTCGCCAGGATCTGACGGTTCGTCTCGATCGCCTTCTCCGGTGCCTGTAGCTCCTCTTCGTAGACGCGAGCGACCACGAGCTGTAGCGGAAGGGCCTCGAACTTGTCGGCAAACTTCGGAACGGCCGCCTCATAAGCGCTCACCAGCGCCTGGTAGCCGGTCGTCTCCGCCGCCAGCCGCTCGAGCTCACCACGCAGCCACTCGAGCTTCCAGTCCTCACCAAACGCCTTGAGGTACCAGTTGTAGGCAGTGGCCTTGTCCTTGAGCGAGTTCTCGACGAGCTGCGCCAGGTGGCGAATCCGCTCGACGCGAACATCCACGTCCTCGGTGTGCGAGAGCTGAATCTCCAGCACGCCCGCGAGCTTCTTCGGATCCTTGGCCGCTTCGTACAGCGGGATCAAAGCCTCTGCCGCCTGAAGGTTCCGTGCGTCGAGCGCCAGCACCTTCTCGAAGGCGCGCATCGCTCGATCGGCTTTGTCCATCTTGTCGCGGTACAGCACCGCGATCCGATTCCAGAGGATGACCTTGTTTGCGTCGTCCTCCGTCTCGACCTGCCGCTCGAAAACGCGGATCAGCTCGTCGTACTTGTTCTGCTTGGCGTAGAACTGCTCGAGGTCATCCCAGCTCTTCTGTTCGATGAAGAGCTTCTTGATCGCATCCTGAGCGCGCCGGTTTTCCGGCTCGATCTCCAGCAGTTGCCGCCACGCTCGCGTCGCCCGAGCCGGGTCTTTGACGCGATCGGTGAACAGCACACCGAGCTTCTGCAGCATCGCGACCTTCTTCGTCGCGTCGGTGAACAGGTGAGCCTGCTTCTCGCTGACATCGGCCAGCTTGTCCCAGATCTTCTCACGCTCGTACAGCTTCTCGAGCTCGGCCAGCGCCTCAGCGTGCTCGGGACTCGCCTCCAGCACGCGCTCCCATAGCTCGATCGAAACCGCCGGCTTCTTCAGTTTTTCCGAAGCCAGTTTGGCGATCTCAACAAAGCGCTGCGAGCGAACCTTGGCATCGGCAATCCGACCCACTTCGCGCTGATTGACCGCGATCAGCTTTTCCCAATCGCGTCGCTTCTCATAGTTGCTCTTCAGGAACGCGATCGCCTCGTCATTGCCATCGTCCAGCGATAGCACTTGCTCGTAGGCCTTGATCGCTTCGGCAACGTTCGAGAACCGCTCCTGGAACAGTCGCGCCACCCGTCCGTAGACCGCCACCTTTTCGGAGGTGTCTTCGACCGCCGCTGCCTTCTTTTGCAGCGTCGAAATCAGATCCGGCCAGCGCTTCATGGTCTCGTACTGCGCAGCCAGCGAATCGAGCGCCCGGGTGTTGTTCGGCTGAATCGCGATGATCGCGTTGAACGTGTTGACGATCTGCGAGTCGAGCCGCAGCCGGTCCTTGTAGATATCGACCAGCTCGAACAGCTTCTCGACCTTCTCCTCGGCGGTCAGGTCGGCAACCTTGTCGACCTCATCCTTGATCGCATCGGCCAAGGCATTCCATCGCTCGATCTGACGCAGCACGCGGATCAGGTTCTTGCGTGGGGCCCGATGCGTCGGCACGCTCGTGACCACCTTGCGCCATGCATCGATCGCCTTGTCGGCACTGCCGCCTTCCAGCGCTCGCGCCGCATCCATCGCCTTGATCGTCGCCGGCTCAAGCCCAGCCAGCTCGGGATCGACAGCGGGCTCTTCCACTGGAGCCGCAGGTGCCTCTTCGACGACTGGGGCAACCGCCACCGGTTCGACCACCGGCTCAACCACAGCCGGTGCAGCCTCGATGGGAGCGACCTCAGCCGGTGCAGCTTCAACAGGAGCCTCAGCCACAGGAGCTACAGCCTCGGGTGCTGCCACCTCGGCCGGTGCAGCAGCCACTGCTTCCGCCGCCGGATCGCCAAACTCAGCCACGTAGGCCTGAAGCTCTTCGTTTTCCGGAAACACGCGACCAACTTCGGCAAAGAAGTTGCGCGCCGCTGCCGCATCGCCCATGTCGCGCCAAGCCATGCGGCCAGCCTGAACCATGAGCGCCGCCCGATCGGAATCGGCCATCGGTGCGAAGCTACCAAGCTCCGCGAAGTTGATCAGCGCCGCCCAGTCTCCCTTCGGCCCGAGAACCTCACGCAGCATGTTAAACGCTGCCAGGTGACCCGGGAACGCCTTGCTGGCGTCGACCGTGCCGCGATACGTCAGGTTCAGCGAACGACCATAGAAGCGAGCGGCTCGTTCCTTGTCCTTCCAGCGGAGCAGCCACATGTTGCCGATCCGCTTGGACAGGTCGATCTTCGCCTGCACATCCGCCAGAGACTCGATGCGCTTTTCTTGCAGCGCGACGATCTCATCGAGACGGCTTTGCTCGGCCAGGATCTTCTCAAGAAGGAAGTTGGCCATCTCGTGCTGCGGTTGCAGTGCGATGACTGCGCGCAGACACTCCTCGAACTGAGGATCCGTCTTGGCCTCAATGTGGAAGATCCGCGCCGCCCGGAACCAAATCCGCGCCGCCATCCCAGGATCACTGCCCTGCTTGGCACGCCCCGCTCCCATCAGCCGCTCGGCCTCGCTCAGCCAGTCCTCGCGGTCATAATTGGTCGCGGCCAACGCATCAGCGATGTCCGCATCGCCGGGCCAGTTGCGACTAGCACCCTCTAGATGCGGACGCGCTTTCTCGCGCTCCCTCGCATCGAGCAGTGTCTCGCCGAGGAGTCGCTCAGACTCCTTCTTGCGCTCAGCATCGCCGCTGACCTTCATTTCAAGGCCGAGCAGCGTGGCGACCATCTCGAGATTGCCCATCTCGCGATAGATCTGCCGCGCCCGAGTCAGAGCCCGAGGTTGCTGTGGGTTCTGCTTGAACGCCTGCTGATAGTGGGCCATGGCCCGATCTTTGCGCAGGAAGAACTCCTCACAGAGTTCACCAAGCTCAAAGAGCGCTGCCGCCCGGTTCTCCTTGCCCTCGATCCGCTCGATCTCTTTTTCGAGTTCTTCAAGCAGACCACCCCAAATACGCGCGTTGCGAAGCCGCTTCGCTACCTGATCCCGAAGTTGCATGAGCAGGCCACCCTTATAGCTTTTTCCAAGGGAAATGGATGGTTGAAAGCCGCACCTTTTATATCACGCGCTGCGACGACGATCAATCGGAAACCGGCACGCCGCCGCAGGGTTACCTCCGTCGCCGACCCAAAAAATCGCGGGTAGGTAAACCGACTACCCGCTCGTCTCGCGAGGTTGTTTTCGCTTCGTCGAGATATCGACGAACGAAACGCGGAAGCGACACCGATTGGGAAGCAAAGTTCCCTGACTAGGTGGAAGGAGAAGTGTCGTCGTTACGGACGGATGGATGCTGACTGGAGAACGAAATCGGAGAGGAAGGACGGTCGACAGCGGTTCTAGGCTACGGAGCTTCCAGTTGGTTCATGGCTTCCTGAGCAACTCGCGCCATGTCCGGCCCACCACGACTCCCTACCTGCTGAAACTTCTTCAGCCACTCGATGGCGTTCTTCTTGTCGTCCATCGCTTTGTAGGTCATGCCAAGGTTGTAGACCGCCTGCCACAAGTCGGTGTTCAGCTCGTACGCTCGCTTGAACTCCTTGGCGGCTTCCTCGTACTGTTTGCTCTTCTGGTTGGCGACACCAAGGCCGTAGTGCGCCTCCGAGTCCCCATCGTTCACCATGATCGCGCTTTGGAAAACCTGTGCCGCTTCCTTGTCGTAGTCGAAGTCGAGGTACAGGTTGGCCAAGCTGATAAACGGCTGGTTAAAGCGCGGATTCACGTCAATTGCCTTGCGGTAGGCAACGTCCGCCTCTTTGTACTTCTCCATCCGCTCCAGGGTCATCCCCAAGCGGTGGTAGGCCTTGAAGTGCTTTGGTTCGATGCGCACGGTCGACTCGAACGCAGTCTTGGCCTGGTCAAACTTCCTCGCCTCCAAACAGGCGGTGCCCAGCTCGTACTGATAACTGGGGTTATCGGGAGCGTACTTGGCCGCGTTCTCAAACGAGGTAATCGCCTCGGGCCACTTCTTCTGGTCTTTGTAGACCATGCCCAGGTTGTAGTGCGCCTGATCGTTCGTCGGATCAAACGCCAACGCCTGCTGCAGATTCGAAACAGCCGGCCCGTAGAGTTTCTGGGCCCCTGCCTGAACACCCATGTTCATCGCTTCGATCGACTTGTTCCGCTCCTGATTACAGCCCAGGAGCAGCACTCCGCATAGCGCCAGCCGCCTCAAGTTGTGCATAAAGAATCCTCACGAATGGGGCATGCCCGTACCCTCTATGGGCACGGGCCGACTGCCGTGGAAACTACTACCCGTCGACAAGGACCGTGGCTACTCTTCGCCGCCCGATGCCTTGAGTACGAACGGATAGGTTACCACAACGATACCGCCACCTTGCGGTTTGGGGAACTCCCAGCGGCGAACAGCCTGTGCGATGCACTGCTCAACGGGCTGACTATTGAGAGTAGAAGACTGCACCATGGAAGCGATCACCTGACCCGTACCAGCGATCGTGAACTGGATCATGACGCGACCCACCAGCCCTGCGTTGCGAACCAACTCGCGCTCGTAGCAGAACTTCACCTCGTTGATGTGACGGCGAATGATCCGACGGATGATCTCTTTGTCGAGCGATCCGCGTACCTCAGCAGTGCCAGGAACTACGTCCGGTGCCGATGCACGACGCCCACCAAGACCACCAGCGCCACGCCCGTAGCCAGACAAACCGCCGCCGCCGCCGCCCTTGCCGATCGTCCCGAGGTTGCCAAGTCCTATGGTGCCTTCACCGGTACCACCACCACCATGGCCCGAGCCGACCAGACCGAGACCACCAACACCGTAGGCTTCGCCCACTTCAGTACCGACCAAGCTTCCGAGCACGTCCGCAGCATCGGCTCCGAGCGCAGAATCACGCCCGAATGCCGACGCAAGGATCGATCCCTGGTTGCTCTTAATGATCCCAAGTACACCCGCTTTCTCGGCGGCGTCCTTCGCAAGCTGCTTGGCTAGGTGGGGATCCTGGTTGTCCTTCGGGCCCTTCAAGGCATACAGACCCTGCTTCTTCAGCGAGTCTTTTTTGCCCATCTTCCCTTCTTCGTCCTTGTGGCGCTTGCCCTTGCCACCCATGTCGTCGTCTTGCTTCTTCTTCAGCCACTCCGGAATGACTTCTTCCTTTTGCTCCGGCGGCTTCGTCAGAAGCTTGGCGAAACGCTGATCGTTCATGAACGCATCGAGCGACAACGATCGCGGATCGGGTGGAATCGAGAAGATCAGCGCGAGGAACAGGCCGGTGATCGCAAACACACCACCGGTATACGACTGCGTCCCCCAATCGATCTCGACCGGAACCGGCATTCGCTTGGCACGAGGCGTTCCAACGATATGAAACGTGTTTTCTCCAAGCGAGACGCTGATTCGGGCGTTGCCAGCGATCGGCAGCGCATAGGCACCAGCGACAGAGGTAGAAGGTTTCGCAAGTCCACTCGAAACGGCTTCGCTGAGCGAGACCGAACGATCGCCTTCCTGCACCTTGCCGCCCATCTGCGCGGTAAAGAGCACCTCATAGTCCGTTCCCGTCGAGTGAACCAGCGGCATCAACGGAACTTGCAGCGCCGTGCCGATCTGAAAGTTCGCGGCCGGATCGCTCCCGATCGTAAAGTCCCGATCGCCCAGCTCATCGAAGCGACGGAACAGACCCCACAGCAGCAGTCCAGCGCCGAGAACCAAGAACGACGCACATGCAACGTCCGTCGCTGGATGGTCTCTTTTGACCGTCTTTCTGAACTCAGCCATCGGCTTACCCGTGGCTTCCCACGCATCACGCTCTGCACGGAACGTGGCGACCTGAACGTAGGCCACCATGAACCACGTGAGAGCAGCGAGGAGAAAGGCACCGCCTCCCCAGATCAATCCCTTCGTGAGTGGCTGAACCACGCCGGCTGCCGGGTTTTGCAGCAACCGCACATCGACCACCGAATCCTCGAACAGAGCGCTCACCTCGACGGCACGCACGCCCTCCCGAGATTCGATCTCATCCGTGTTCGAGCGCAGCCCCTGAATTCCATAGTGACTCGGAAGCCCTGACTGCCTTGGAGAGGGTGCCGCGATCGGCTGATATGCGGAAACAGCCGCCGTGCCAAATGACGGCATGGCAGGGATGGGGATTGGTCCCGGAATCATCGAGCCTGAGCCGACGATTTGACCCAGATCAACCTGCAGCGTCGCATCCGAGTTGGCCTGCGGCTCACCGATCGTCACGATGATTCGAATGTCACCAATGGTGATCTCATCGCCTGAAGAAAGGAGTTGCTTGTTGATCTTCTGCCCATTGACCAGCGTTCCCTGCGCGGAACCACCCAGGTCAACGATCGACACCTCGCTCGGACCCGTGACCTCGACCATCGCGTGCATCCGCGAAATCGAGGGATCATCAATGTGCAGATGCGACGAGGACAGCCTGCCCACCTTGATGATGTCTTGGCTGAGGGTCGCAGTCTGGAGAAGTTGCTCCCCTTTAAAGACTTGAAACGTCAGGGGAACCGTCACACCGCCTGGCATCTAGTGTCCTCCGAGAGTGGTCGGCGACGAGCAGCCATCGGCCATGCTCGCTTCGCCACGGATTGTCCGAGCCCCGAACCGGCCCGCTGAAGCCCCGACAGAACAGAGACCAACGAACAGCCTTTGCTCTCGCGACCTGGCAACAGCCGAATTCTTTGCAACACGGTAGTGCTTTACCGCGAGTCTGTACGAAATGCAATGACAGAAGGGGTCAAGGTAGGACGACGTGGAGCCGCAACCGACAGACCGGATCTGCTCTCGTCGGCAAGAGGGACACATACATGGCGTTCGCGACGGCCACGCAACCGCTGTGAGGGCTTAGGAGAAATAGACAACGCGCCCTCCGAGATCGGGGACGCGTGATGCGGGAACACCTAGACAGGTGTTAGCGAGGACTGACTCAAGTACCGACTACAGGAACTCGGTGGTCTTGAGCATCTCGTTGATGAAGTTCTCCCGAATCTTAATGAGCGACGAGTGCTTGGCCTTGTTGCGACTGTCGATCATTTCACCGTCTGGACGGACCAGATCGCCTTCAACCGTATCATCGTCGAAGTCATATGTGGTCTTCTGCTTATACGCCACACCACCAGGGCCCGCTGCCGCTCCACCAGGAGCCGCTCCACCTGCTGCCGCCGGTGCCGCTTCCTGCGCCTGCGCAGCCCCAAGGCCCAAGGTCATCAGCAGTGCCAATGCCATCGTGAGTTTCCGCATCGAAGAACCTCCCTTACCCGACTGATCTTACCAAAAGAGTAAGTAGCGCACGGTCCACTTTCAAGAGCTGCACGCTACCGGTTTGATTGTAACTACTTGGCCGCAGGTGCCGCAGGTGCCGCAGGTGCACCGCCCGCAGGAGCAGGTGCTGCTGCACCACCCGCAGGAGGAGGCGCACCGGCCCCGCCGCCCTGCTGCTTCATCTGCTCCTCTTGCTGCTTCATCTGCCGTTCCATCTCTGCCTGCTGCTTCTTCAGCTCTTCTTCGAGCTTCTTCTGCTCTTCAAGGGCCTTGAAGGTATCGTCAATATCCTTGATACGACGATTGGAATCGGTGATGTGTTCTTGGTCGGCCTTCTCACAGGCCATGAACTTCTTGTAGTAGTCTTTGCTCTTGTTCATGTCATCAGGGCTACCGTTTTTGTAGTCTTGATAGAGCAAGCCCAAGTTGTAAAAAACACCACACTTCTTCACTTCCAATCGCGGCTCGATTTTGGGATCGACCTGGACCTGAAGCGCTTTGTTGTACCACTGCTCCGCTTCATCGGCTTTGCGCTGACCACGCAGAGCCACGCCCATACCAACGGTCGCATCGAAGTGATTCGGAACCTTCTTGAGCACCGCTTGGAAGGCTTCTTCTGCCTGCTTGTAGCTACGAGCGGAGAGGCTGATGGCACCGATGTTGAGCTGCGCTTCCGACAAGCTCGGATCTAGCGTTGCCGCTTTGCGGAACTCAGTCAACGCACCAGTAACGTCCTTACTACGGAGCTTGATGAGTCCAAGCGTATTGTAGATAGGCGCATAGTCTGGATTGATCTTCTTGGCTTCATCACACACAAGCTGGGCGAGACGCAGCTTTGAGCGGTCTGCCTCTGCCGTAGTGTAATAGATCGATGCCAAGATTTGATAAGCAGCCATCGACTCTGCATCAAGCGCAAGCGCACGACGCAATTGACCGATTGCCTCATCAAAACCAGCCTTGTTATTGGCCAGGCGAGCGCGTTCATAAAGAAGCGCGCCACGGTTGTTATAGGCCGAAACCGCCAGCGGACTCTTCGGGTCGGCCTTGATGGCGTTCTCGAACTGGACCAGCGCTTCCGCCGTACGCCCCGCACGCTGCATCATCGCGCCGAGGTTGTTCATGGCAGGTGCCAGCTTCGGATTCTTCGACAGCGCCTGCTTGTACATCGACTCGGCATCCTTCTCCATGCCGCACTCTTCGTACACAGCACCGGCATTGAAGATGGCGTCGCCTTCGTGCGCCTTGTCCTTGTCGCCCGCCTTGATGAACTCCTTGGCGAACTTCTGGCAGTCATCAGCGCTCAGAACGATTGGTCCGGGAGGACTCTCTTTCTTACGCTCATGAGCTGCCTTCCACTTCTCTACAACTTCATCAACCGGGCCCTTGGTCTTGGCGGCAAACGAATCCGCCGACAACAGAAGGCTCGATACAATCGTCAACCTAACCAGGGAAGAACTCATCCGCAGTCCTCGTACTAGTGAAGCAGCGCCGCTACCCATGACAGCTTCTCTCCGATACATGCGCATGGTCATTACTTATCCGCTGGCGCCAGGAAAGGCTGCGCCACATCCAAGGTCACGCCCGCATAACCAGGCTCTGCACGAATTTCCGACGCAAGCGGATACTCGGAAGGCTTGATCTGGTTGAGCTCCTCTTCACAAAGCTTCGACCACTCGTTAAACCAGTTCAGCTCGGTCGACTTGTCGAGGCAGGTCTTCAGACCTTCAACCGCCTTGCCATCGAGCGGCTCGGCTTGGTCGGTCATCTGGTCGCAGTACGCGTTGCGGAACATATCCGCCCACTCGTCACGCTCCAGACCCGACGGTGTCGGCGGCGGGGTTGGAACCTCGGTGGTGAACAGACCGTTCGCGAAGTCCTGGAACAGCTGACCGATACGTGCCGCTGCCGCGATGGCCCAGTTCGCGTTCTTCATCAGAATGACGCCCTGGTACAGCTTCTGCGCTTCAAGCAGCTTCTTGGTCTTTCCTTCAATCCAGCCCTTGAACTTCTTCGTCGAGGCTTCCATCTCCTTCTTCTTCTGCGGATCGAAGACGAGGCCCGTCGGAACAGTCATCTTGATGAGCTCTTCATAGAGCTGGTCACCTTGGTACATCTTCGCCATCGCGGTGTGGTAGGTCATGACCGCCACGCGCCGATCGCGCTCTTGCTCATCGTTCTTCGGCACGTTGGCAGCCGCCGCACCGCCCTTATAGAGATCCAGCGCCTTCTGGAAGTGCTGCATCGCTTCTTTCACTTGGGCCGGACGACGATCCTGAACCGAGATCTTCGACTTGGTTTCTGGACCACACTGGCCAAGCTTGAGCGGACCCTTGTTCTTGACCTTCTTGTTCTTCGCCGCTGCTGCGTTCTTCGCCTGAAGGGCGGTTGCTGCACTGGCGCGAATACGCTTGATCTCGAGGCAGGCACCGCTTGGCTGAACCTGCAGCGGGCACGACTCACGCCAAGCAATCTCACCAAGTTTCACTTCCGCGATGATCTGACGATCGATGCCGCCCTTGGCCGACCATGACTTCAGGTACTCAGCGAAGTGCTGCTTGACCTTCGCCCAGTCCTTCCTCTGTTCGTAGATCTGACCCATATCGAAGAAGACGCCGGCCGCCTGATCATAGAACTCTTTGCGACCGCCGTAGTTCTTGATGAACATGTTGACGAGTTCGATCGACTTGTCGGTCTGGCCCAATCCTCGACGGAAGAAGGCAGCGGTGTTGAGCGCCAGAGGGGCATCGACACGCTTGGCCGGATCTTTTTCCTTCGGATCCGAGAACTCACCCGGGAACTTGGTTGCAAACTTCTCGTACTGGTCTGCCGCCTGCTCATAGAAGGCGATGAACTGATAGTTCTGGCCCAGACGATAGATCGCCTTCTTTGCCAGCGGGTCATCAGGACGAACCTGGATGAGTCGCTCACGACCCTGAATCGCCAGACCGATCAGACGCGCACGCTCAAAGTTGACCGAGGCGTTGAA
>CALLYL010000211.1 GCA_937859535.1 uncultured Myxococcales bacterium | reverse complement strand
GCCTTGGTGCGTCTCCTCTTGGTACGGGCACCAGTCGGCGACGTTGGTTTGCTCTTTCTGCTTCTCCTCGATCCAGCGGATGAGGACACGGCTGTGGGGGGGAGCGTCGATCTGGCCTTTGCTGTCCCCAAGCTCGGCGATGACTCGATAGCGGTCGCCGATGGCTTCGGTTCGCCACTTGGGCTCGGCCTGGCTGCTGGGCGGAGGGGCCTGTTGCGTGACCTGCGGGGGCCCGACTTCCTTGGCAGGCTTCCAAGCATGAAACACCGCAGCCAGTGCGGCGGTACCGAGCGCTGCGAGTGCCAGTGGATAACGAGCGGGACGACGCAGGCCGAGGTGCTCCTCCGTGAGTCCGCCCAGGCCCAGTCGCGACAGCAGCAGTCGGGCTTCCGCGCTCAGTCCTACCCAGCGCCACGGCAGCGCAATCAGTGGGGGCGACGCGCCGCGAGGACCATACTCGCCGAGTAGTCTCCGCAGCTCGTCGCCAAGACCGGCCCCGCCCAGGCGATGCAGGTCGATGGCGGCTTGCTCCGGCTGGTCCCACAGATCGAGCAGCGCTCGATCGAGCTGTAAGCGTCGCTGCGCGGGCGTGTCGTAAAAGGGCTGCGTCGCGTGGGACTTTTCGCGCTGTCGCTCGGTGTCGGTGAGCACATCCCGCCACAGCGTGAGCGCTCGCGCATACAGCGAGCTGGCACCGATTCCCTCGGCTTCCAGCAAGAAGTGGAGCAGGGACGATCGCAGCTTGGCAGCGAACGAAAAACGTACTCCCTGCTGCTGCGCCAGCTTGCGCACCTCATCAAGCCGCCAGGCAGACACCTGGAGTCCGAGCGTGGTGCGTGCCGTGTGGGCCAGCTCGTCATCGAGCGGAAACGGAGCCAGCGCTAGCACTGCCGCCCACGCTCGCAAGTCTCCATCGATCGCGCCCGTTGGCACCATGACCACGTCGCGCCCCGAAGCCTGACTTTGCCCAGCCAAGAAAGACGGCAAAGCGTGCGGACGCAGCACCAGCAGATCGTACGGTGTCAACAGCGGCTCGAGCGCTCCAGTTCCGCCATCGACAAAGGCGAGGTGCGGCCAGTGCGACAGGCTGCGCAAGAGGGCCGCCGTCGTAAGGTGGGTGTCCGCTTGCTCCATCCGGTGTCCGAGCAAGCGACCATCGGTGAGGATGCAGACCAGGGCAGCGGCACGTCGATCCTCAACTTCGGCGGGACAGAACTTGCTGCCTTCGCCCGGTCCTTGGCGTTCCAAGTGGTCGGGCAGACCGGAAAACAGCGCCACTTCGACCTGGAGTCCGCCGCGCCGCAGGGCCACCGACAGCTCTGCGGCCAGCCGTCGCAAGGGACTGTCATCGGCCAGCGAGTCATCGGCCCAGAACCAGACCTCGCGGGTATGGCGGGCGGCATGAAACCGAAGCTGCGGCAGCCCACCGGCTCGGACGGTTGCGCGGACGGAACACGGCACATCCAGGGTCTGGGTGCGATCCTCCGAGACAAAGCGACCAATGCCCCACACCACCGCCTCGGCCTCTTGCCTTTCGAGCAGGCGTGGCACCGCAGTGGAGCTGGCTTCAGGCACGCTCGGAAGGATTCGTGGCCGACTCTTGCCGAGCGGAGCCTTGAATACCTCGGGCAACGCCAAGTCGTTTCGCCGCAGCCGATACAGCGCAAGGGCAGAGGCCAGACCGCACGGCAGAAGCACAAGCCACAGCCAGCCCGCGAGCGGATGCGGCGGCGGCGATACCTCAAACACAGGCCGATAGGTCAGATACATCGTCGGCCCGGTCGTTTCGGTTGGCTTTTTTTCCTCGACCGGAGGTTTCGGTTTCTTCGGTTGGACTGTTGGCCGGTTGAAGTAGCGCCATCCGGCATAGGTGATACCCCCCATGCCAGCGGACAGCACGAGCCCGACCACGACCCAGCGAAGCGTCCGCTGCGAGCGTGGGGGTCGCTGGGCTTTCGGAATTCCAACGACCTGCGGGATGGGACGATCCCCAATCGGTGCGAAGCCTGGGTCGACTGCTTTTGGTGCGGCCTCGGTGGCCCAGCTCTCGCAGACCTCGCGGACGGTGGTCCGCTCGCGCTCGGACTTGGCCAAGACGGCGGTCAGCGTGTGCGGTAGATCGGTCCCAATGTCCGGCTGCGAAGCGAGGAGGAAGTGAACCCGGACCTCTTCCGCTACGCCCACGCGCAGCCCGGCGGCACGCAGCTTGGCGAGCAGCAGGTCGATCCGGGGGTCACAGGTCAGCTCGGGCATCAGCTTGGTCAGCGAAGCTGCGTCAGATCGTCGCGGTCCTTGACCAGCACCGATAGCTCGGGCAGCGCGTCCAAAGTGCCGCCGAGCCGCTCGGAGATGTGGGCGGCAGCCTGGGGGCTACCTTGCTGGGCCGCCAGCACGATGAGCCACGCAATCAGCTCGGCGGTAGCGGGTTTTTTGCGCAGGCTGCGGGTGCGGATCTCGAAAAAGCGCTCGATGGCCAGAGTCACCTGAGTGTCCGATAGAGCAGCGAACTCTTGACGGTGCGCGCCCACGGCGTCACGGACCAGCTCGGGGGTGAACTCAATGTGGTGGAACACGCAGCGGCGCAGAAAAGCCTCGGGCAAGCGGCGCTCGCTGTTGCTGGTGATGATCACGATCGGCGGCGGTGTGCCCGGCTTGCGCTCGACCGTCTTTCCCTCCACACCGTTTTCATCCCACTCCGGCACGGCGAAGCGGCTCTGATCGAGCGCGGTCAGGATGTCGTTCGGAAAGTCACGCTGCGCTTTGTCGATCTCATCGAGCAGGACGATGGCGGGCTTGCCTTCGTTCACCGCATCAATCGCCTGCCACAGAGGCCCGCGTCGGATGTGCTTGTGACGAATGCAGCGCTCGTCCGGCTTCTGAGGAGTGTTCGCTTCACGGAAGTAGGCCACGGCGTCAAACTCGTACAGCAGATCTGCCGCAGTCGTCGTCGACCGAACATCGAGCGAGAAGACCGGAACGTCCCAGTACCACGCAAGGTGGTAGGCAACCTGGGTCTTGCCGGTGCCAGGCTCTCCCGTCAGCAGAAGTGGCGCGCACAGGTGCAAAGCGGCATTGACCGCCGAAGTCAGCTCCTCGCTGGCCACATAGGACGGTGCCGCTTCACGATGGCTGGTGAGGCTGGGCGGAGCCGTTCGCTCGGCGAGTAGTGCCCGCCGGTCCGCCGCCGTGGATGACTGAGGTGCGCGAGCAAGTGCCGCAGGATCAAAGAGTCGAAAGGGCATGGCTTAATACGTCTCGTCGTCGTGAGAGTGGGAAGACAAAAGGCCGTGACGGCGCGAAAGCTCGGTGAGCAGAGAGCCCCAGCCCGAGCGCTCGGCGGTTTCGATGTGCTTCACCGTCTTGTCATAGATGCCATCGGTATCACGATAAATCAGGCTGGCGATTTGCGTCGCCAGACTGGGCGGACAGGTGGTGTTGTCGGGCTCGGTCAGAAACTCGACCAGCTCGCTGTGATCGACTCGCGGTAGCGCTGGCAGCAGGAAAGCGCGGAACTGGTCGCTGATGAGCTGCTGCTTGACCTGTTCCAGGTCGTCGCGTAGACGCTTCTGGTTCTTCTCCTCCACATGCATCGCCAGATAGGAAACGATCCGCACATCGTGCGGACAAGCGCGGACCAGGGTGTCGAAACAGAAGCGCAGCCAGGCATCCAGCTCGTGCTTCTTGAGCGGCGGCTGTCCATCCGGTCCACCGAACAGCTTCCAGTCGATCCACAGCACCCGCGCCGGAGCCTGTCCTCGTGCGCGTGGGGCGTGCTGAAGCAGGACCGCTGCGAGCGACTTCCCAATCCCGTCACCCCCAAGGAAAAGCAGGAGCTGCTGCTCCAAGCTCCGATGCAGCTCGCGACGATCCGTTGGAAATTCAAGCTGTACTCGCTTGATGGGTGCCAGTCCGTGGCGCTCGATGTGATCAACCGCTTGCTCGGCAAAGTGCGACAGCAGGTTTCCGACATCGGCGTGGGCAATCAGGGCCTCGACCCGCCGAGGCTTGCTGCGCACGAGTCGAGTGACCTGCTCGATGACCACAGCACGAGCCAAGGTTCGGTCGAGGCGGAGGTG
>CALLYL010000210.1 GCA_937859535.1 uncultured Myxococcales bacterium | reverse complement strand
TGGACTTCAGAGGGCCAATCTTGTGCATCTTCTTGCGAGTCTGAAGACGCATCACGCTACCCCACGGATCGAGCAGCATGGCATCCCCTAACCGCTTCACATCTTCCTCGGTAATCAGGAAACTGCCATCGCGCTCTTTCGCTCGCTTCCCACTCAACAGCTCTGGTTCAATCTGTTTCCACAGCGCACGATACAGCGTGGTCAATTTCTCATCGAGAAGACCCTCCGCGAAGTGCTCAAACGTGGACAGCTTGGCCGCCGTCATGAGCATGGCTGTAGTCAGTGGTCGACGCCACGGATCGCGGAGTTCACCGACCGTTAGGAGCCCAGCCCCTCGCAGTAAACCAGGCAAAGCTTCACGAAATCGCCACTTGGTGCGATCTCCTGGAAGCCGCTCTCCAATGGCGTTTTCTTTGGCGTAGTGAACCAGCGCCTGTTCCCACTTTTTCTCTAGCTTCGCAAACGCTTCTTTTCTTTCGGCCCACGGATCGGTTTCCCAACCCGATGCCCAGGGAGGAATCGCGCCACTCAGCAGAAGCTGAGCGGCACTCTGCTCTAAGTCAGATAGCCCTCCTTT
The DNA here is from genome assembly GCA_937859535.1 of uncultured Myxococcales bacterium. Taxonomy (GTDB): domain Bacteria; phylum Myxococcota_A; class Polyangia; order Palsa-1104; family JAEUJZ01; genus JAEUKA01. The sequence continues at coordinate 6,573 of CALLYL010000210.1, read as the reverse complement.
TTCGACCAGCGCATCCATGCCGACGCCGCCGGGAACGAACCGTCGTAACGCAGCCGCTTTGCGCGCAGACTCCCCGATTGTAAAGTAAGCGCGCAGCAGTCCCGGCCTGAGCGGTCGCAGCGCCAGCAGTGCTTCGTCGATCATCACGAGTCCAACTGCGGACTGAACCCCTACCCCACTATCGGCATCCACCACTTTGAGACGTAGCCGAGCCTCGTCACCAGGCCGCAAAGGACGACCCTTCTCCCCATTCGCCAGTTCTGTTTCGGCCATTACTCGCAACGCAGAGGGACGCTCGATATAGACCAACCGACCATCTCGCACTTGCTTTCCATCTGGTGAAACCACGTACGCCATCAGCGCAACCGTCCCCGCCATCCTCTCACTCGGTCGAATCGTTGCCGCACCTTTACCATGGTGAATGGGAACGATCAGCGTGTCTTGTAGCTGCTCATCCCGAACCACATCCACAAAGCAGAATCCCTCCTTCACCGCAGGCGCGGATACGGACAAAGAGATCGCATCGCCTCTCTGATAGACGGCGCGATCGGCACGGAGCAGCAGCCCCCCTTCGGCACGCACCTTCATACAGATCTGCTCGCGAATCGGAGTCCGACCAGGAGGCGTCACCTGTGCCTTGACCAGCAGCTCGCCCTTGCTGCAAGCCGGGTCAGGGACCGCGCCAGGCTCAAGCTTGGCTACGCGGTGCTCCACGGTGGCGATTCCGATGGCACTACTGCGAGCTCGAACCACCGTTGTGGAAGACCCAAACGTGACTTCGACCGGCGCATCAGGAAACGGCGAGCCATCGGGACGAACCGTCAGTACATAGACTCTGTTCGCAATCTCTGGAATCAACTGATCCGCTTCCGCAACGATGTCGAGCTGCACGGGAGTTTGAGCAATCAGGATCTCGCTGTGCGTACGTGCCCGCTGAGTGGCTTCATCCTCGACCGTCGCATCGAGCGAGAGCTTCAGATCATCCCCCTTGGCATCGGATGGAATCTGGAGCTTCATGGCCAGACTACCGCGCTCATCCAATCGACCGCTCAAGGTCGGCAGTGGCGTATAGACCCCACTGCCTTGGAGGTGGGCATTCACAGTCACAGCCCCGCCCTGGACCGGCTTACCTTGAAAATACTGTGCGCCCACCGCAAAGCGAACCTCTGCGCCTGGTTCATAAAAGTTGAGGTCGGTGGACAGAGCGACCTTCAGCTTGGGAAGAACATAGCGCGACACTTCGATCGCAAGCTCTGCGGGCTTGGCCGGTGGTGTACTGATGCTCGACTGCAACTCTGCACGGACCACATAGCGCCCGAGTAGCAGCTCTTCGGCGAGCGGTAGATCCACCGAAGCAATTCCAAACGCGGACAGTGGTTGATCCCTCTGCAAGACGATGTTCTTTCGCGGATCTTCCACGACAAATCGCATCATTCCGGCTTGGAGCGGACGCCCATCTTGGGAGCGGAGGGTCAGCGACCGCAGATGAACAACTTGTCCCGGCTGATACAGTGGCTTGTCGCTCTGCACCAGCGTGCGCGAGGCAGGCATCAGCTCCACCGCATGCTCATGCGCGCTTTCCTGATCGGCGACACGGCTGCGAATCGACAGCTTATACTTACCGGCTGGCCAGTTCGGAACCACAAACCGTGCATCAAAGGTTCCGCTTTTATCGGTGACGCCTTCGGTCAGTCTCACGGTCTTGCCGCCGCCCGCCATGCTCACTGTGACCGACACTCCTGATTGCGGTCTACTCTCGCGTTCTGCTGGAGCAGCGTGGGTGGCAATTCGCAGCGCAGCCTCTGTGCCGGGAGTCAAGGCGTTACTACCACGAACAAACACACCCAGCGCACCAGGTACTTCCGTAGTGGTAGATGTTTCGGAGATCGCAGGAGCGGAGCCGAGGATGAGCAGTAAGGAACCCAAGGCACCAAGAAGAAACGAAAACGAGTGATGCCGGGAACGAACGGACCGCACTGGGTTGGACATGCCGGAATCAGACAATCATTGGCACGATGGGTTCCGGCAAAAGTAGTCCGTCACCTAAGTCTGCGGAATCAGCAGGCGCGGTGGTTGCCACATACTTCTGAGCGGCTCGCACCGTATCCAACGCTCCCATCGCGGTTGGCTCCCACACGACCCGTCGGAGCGTAAGTACATCTCATCTTGTCATCATCCCTTCATTCTGGATGAAAGCGGTGCGACTCTGGATATCGAGCTGGCAGACAGCGGGGAACCGGTCGTCATGCGCTGACCACCGTCACACTCAGCCACTTCTAGTCAAGACGCCTAGCGCCAAGTGCTGGCGACGATCAGCACCAACAACAGCAGCCCCCCGAGTAGCATCAGCCAGCCAAACCAGTCCGGCCGAAAGCGGGCGCGTAGCTCCGAAAGACGGGCCGCATCCTCCTTGGTCATCGCAGCATCCATGTTGTCCGTCGGGATGGTAGCGAGCAGCTTGCGAGCGACACCAAAGTGCCCGGCGCGATGCTCGGCCAACACACGGTCGAGCTGTTCCGACAACGAGGAACCAACTGGCGAAGACATCCTGTCTGTGTAAAGGACTCGCGCCGCCGCGTCAATAACCGTCTCTAGGGCGCGGACTCTCACCCCAGTCTGGCTATCTCATTGACTTTCACCACGATTATCCATATCTGCGGTTTGGTGCAAGAATTGTGTTATTATGTCTCAAATCGTCACATGGGAGCCTATGCTCTCTTTGAGCGGGAATTTGCCGTCGAAGGGTCGATCTTTGCAAATGTTGTTCAGCATTTCGACCGCCGTGCCGCTGACTGCTTAATGTCGGTTTCTGTTGCGATATTCACATGATGCAATGTAGGCGCAAAACAGGGGAATGATGACCGGCGTAGCACTTGAGGTAGACGTCATTGCTCGTCGATTGTGGCAGGCGGCGGAGCAGGATCCCCTGTCCGGTCCGCTCGCCTTGGAGCCCTGGTTGGTCGCGAGCTGGAAGGACGGCAAAGCACTCACCGCGCTGCTCGCAGCCACCCATCAGAAAGCGCAGCCACCGACGAAAAGCTTGCTCACCCACGGTGTCGACTTCTACTACGATGCGGTCGCTCGGCACGCAGCGGCCGCCCGTGATCGTTCAGCGCTGCGGTTCTTTGATGCCCAGCGGGGCTGGCAAAGCCTCACGTACGGCGATCTCCACAGTCAATCGAATCGCTTGGTGGTGGGCTGGCAGCGCAAGGGTGTGGCCCCTGGCTGCAAGCTGGTCGTGCTCGGTGATATTGGGCCGCGCTGGCTGCTATCAGTGATGTCCGCGCTGCGGCTCGGGGCCACCTTGTCTCTTCTGCCGTCATCAGGAATTGAGTTTGCCCTGACCCGACTGCAACTGCTCCAACCCGACCATATCGTCTGCGAGCCGGTGATGCTGCCGCTACTGCGCTCTCGACTCGACAAGGCGCTCGCAGCCAAGCTGCTGTGTGAGGAGCCAATCGCCGGAATTCATCACAGTGGCTCCCATACCTATCCACCGGAAGATCCGGCGCTGCTCGTGTACAGCTCGGTGCGTGAGTTTGCCGGGAAGCCCATCCCGGTGATGGCCCAAACGGCGCTTGTTGGCGCACTACGCGACGGTCTAATTCTGGCACTGCGCCCCGGTGATCATGTTGCCTATCCGATGGTCGATCTGCTCCAGCATCAACCCACACTGATCTTGACAACGCTCATGGCTGGCGGAACCTGGGTTCACATACCCAGCGATGAGCTGCACAAGAATCCCAGGCTGCTGGGACAAAATCCACTGCGCATTCTGGGGATCGTCGACACGGTTCGCGATCTGCTGCTTAAGACGCCGACCGGACTCCTGTCCGAGCTGAAGCTCTGGCTGCGCAACCCCGAAGAACCCCAGCAATTTGCGGCTTGGGACCGACTCCTAAAACTCGCACCGTTTGCAACTGTGCATCACCTCAATATGGTGTTTGATAGCGCAGCGGGTGGCAGTGTGCTGTTCTCAGAGCGCTCACTCAAGCGCGTTCATGGCTATGTCTTGCCCGCGTTAGGAGTCCCTTTCGAGCTGAAGTTGACGACTCCTGCCGGTCCACGCTCACTATCTGGAAGCGGTGTCTTTGCGCCTGTGACTCAGCAGCCCGGATACATGCTGCTCGCACGAACACCGGACTCCTTTCAGTACGGTGGTACGCTGGGACCACGACGTGCCGGACGGGTCTACCAGTCTCCTGACGTCTGTGCCCAGGCACGAACTCTGCCACACGTAGAGGAAGCTGCGGTGATCGCGATTCCTTCGGCGGAACAGGTTGGTAGGTGGTTGTTTGTTCTGGTGCTGTTTTGCGGTGGGCTGCAAGCGATGGATGCGAGCCCCGAGCGGGCCACGCAGCTTCGGGATGCCATCGAGAAAAAGATTCGCTCGAACCTGGGTGCCGAACACTTACCGGACAACATCGAAGTCTATCCCCTCTCCGTTCGTCGCCAGGTGACGGCAAGTGGACCGGCGGACGTGGAATGGGTACAGAGTCAATTTGCCAGCGGGCTGTTACAGCGGAAGGCCGAGCTTGCGCCATTCCGCACACTCAGCACCCTCCGTGCGGCGGCTCAGCGGACCGCCATTGGGAGACTCTCTGGACCAGACGATCCAGGGGCTCCGATCCTACATGATGACAAGGACGATACCGATGCTTGATCTCTCCATGATTGACCGTGATCTCACGGAACCGAGCGCCAGCGATTTAGAGACCACTGATGAGCGGCTCGCCAAAGTCATGAGCCTTACCGCATCTGATCATTTTTCAGAGGCGGCAGAGGCCGCACAGTCCTTGTTTGAAGGAGGCACCTACGATCTACGCATCCTCGGGCCCTTCCTCTTCGGTGTGTATCTGGAACGCGGCATGGAGATCGTTCCCGAAATCTTGGGATCGCTGGTACGGATGCTGTCGAGCAGTTTTGCGTTCTGGGGACCGCAGAACAAAAAGCAATTACACGCCGACAACATGCTCAAGTGGCTGTTGGCCACCATGCTGCGTGACTTCCGGCTGCATGAGACCGGACAGGACGATACCTGGAAGCAATGGAACAGCGGCTCTGAGTTTACGATTTCCGAGCGCCAGGGACTCAAGTTGATCCCAGAACTGCACGAACGGATCGTCAACCAGCTTGGGAATGCCAAAGCACTGCCCTACCTGTTGCAGCTCGAGTCCATGCTTCACAAGATGGAGCTATCGGCACAGAGTGCCCGCCCTCGTGTCGGCCGAGGTCGCGATGACTTTCTCAGCGTCAAGCTGGGCGGTGTCGAAGCAGCGACCGGTGAGGAGAGTTCCTCCGAATCAAATGCGAGCGACGAGAACAGCAGCAGCGAGGGTTCCTCTGAGTCCTCCTCTGACGAGTCTTCATCGTCTGATTCAAGCTCTGCACCGTCCAATTCCTCGTCACCATCGACGTCGTCCAATCCTTCGGCGACGTCCTCATCGAGTTCGTCACCTTCTTCAACTTCCTCATCGAGTTCGCAGGGAAGCGGCGATGACAGCGATTCGAACAAATCGACACCTTCCAGCGAATCAAGCCCAAGCAGCGATGACAATGATTCGGAAAAGCGAGAAGAGGATGAGAAGCGTCGCGCAGAGGAATCGGAGCGTGAAGCCAAAGAACGCGAAGAAGCCGAGCGAGCTGCCCGAGACGCTGAAGTCGCAGCCGTGCAGGCAGAAGAGAGTCCAGCCGAAGCGGAACCGAGTGGCAAGGGCATCCGTTCGATCAGTGTCCCAGAAAACGAGCCATTCCGTCTGCTGCGAAGAAAGATGGCCGCTTTCCAAAAATTGGTCTCTGCCGGGGAGCATCAGCGAGCTGCAATTGTCGCCGCAGACCTCCTCCAGATCATGGATCACTTCGATCCACGACTGTATTTGCCGTCCTTGTTCCGCAAGTTCTTCCGCGTGCTGAGTCTGGTGGGAAACGACTTGACCCCACATATGACCGAGCGAACGGACTTGTCCTACAAGGCACTCCTTCAACTCTATCAAGTCGACCTTGACTACTTCGTTCGCAGCGCATCGAGTAAGAAAAAGTAGTCCCATCGACATGGTGCCAAAGAACTAGTCTATGGCTGAGCCTCCTCGCGATAAGAAGCCACCGCCGAATCCCAAGCCGGCGAACCCACCGAGCGCAGCGAAGCCGGCGGGGCCACCAGTCGGCGTCAAGGCGGGTCAGGCCCATGCGGGACTACCATCTCTGGGAGAGCAGAGCACGGAAGGCCTGCCCTTGGTAATGGTCGATCTGGGGTCGTCCAGTCTGCCCAAGCTAAGCGAAGAACAGACGCTGATTCTGCCCGCCAAGCTGGCGGGGCCACGACCAGACAAGCCGCTCCGACAGATGGGAGCAGCACCAGTGCTCCCAGCCAAACCTGGGGCACCACCTGTCGACTTGGGCGAAGCCACGCTGATCTTGGAACGTGAAGACAAGCGCAAACAGAGTGTGCCCGCAGCCACACCAGCACGTCCCACTGCCGCAGTCAAAGCAACTGCCTCCCCCCGGATTCCCATTCCTTCTGCGGCAACGATCCCAGCTCCGATACCAGCCCCAGGCATCGCTGCGATGAAGGCC
>CALLYL010000209.1 GCA_937859535.1 uncultured Myxococcales bacterium | reverse complement strand
AGCGCGTAACAGACCGCAGAGTTGGCGGCGCTGCCTCGACCCTGGACCAGGATTCCGCGACTGCGACAAAACTCGATGAGATCCCACACGATCAAAAAGTAGCCGGTGAGTCCAAGCTTGCAGATCAGACCCAACTCACGCTCGAGCTGATCGCGAGCACGCTGATCGTAGGGACGGAATCGGTCGCCCGCAGCGTCGAAAACCACCGCACGTAGGAATTCCTCCTGCGTCTCACCATGCGGAAGCGGATACTGGGGAAAGCGATAGCCGAGTGCATCCAAGGAAAAGCTACAGCGACCGGCGATTTCGACGGTGTTGCGAACCGCTGCGGGCAGATCGGTAAGCAGCCCAGCCATCTCATGAGCGGGCTTTAGGAAGCGCTCTCCGTTCGAAAGGAGCCGTCGCCCCGCCGCCGCCAACTGCACTTTTTCGCGTACACAGGTCAGCGCATCGAGCAGAAGGAGCTGATCTCGGCCAACCATGCGCACGTCATTGGTCAGCACCAGCGGCAGATGCTTGTGCTCGGCCATGGCAGTCAGCGCAGCATTGCGACGATCCTCTCGTTCATCCAAGTGAAGCTGAAGCTCGACATACAGGTTCTGGGGACCAAAAATTCCGCTCAACGTATCGAGCTTGCGCTCGGCCAGGGTTAGGTCTCCCCCATCGATGAGGCTCCCGACCCTGCCTTCGCCCCCGCCGCTCAGCGCGATCAGCCCACCATGATGCGATTCCAGATCGAACAGCGTCAGGCCGCGACCACCCCGTGCCGCACTGTGCTGGGTCGTCATCAGCCGACACAGGTTGCGGTAGCCCTCGACGCTCTCGCACAGAAGACCAAGCGGAGCACCGTCGACGATGACCTCTCCACCGAGGATCGGAGTCAGTCCTTCCTGACGTGCTGCTTTGTGAAAGCGCGGCAAGCCAGAGGCATTTCCAGAATCGATCAACCCGACGGCCTGATATCCCGCTGAGACGGCCGCTTTGGCGAGATCGTCGGGGTCCACGGTGCTCTGTAGAAAGCTAAACCAGCTCTTGCACCGAAGCTCGACGTAGGGGGACTCTTTGCTGCTCATCACACACTCACCATCGTTAGTCGTAGCGTGCGTCGAGGAACCAGTTGCCCTCGTCGCGGTCGAAAAAAAGTCGCAGCGCCTCGCCCCCCGGTAGCTCGACGTCGTAGTAGTCGCGCAGTCCCTCGTTGCCGACGCTGCCGCGAATTCGATAGGGACCACCGGCTCGCAGCACCGGCCCACTCAGACCGTCGCTGTGGAGATGTGTCAGTCGAGCGCCGTTCATCCGCACCGTAGCCGCTCGTGGTGGTCGCAGCATGTGAAGAGCCATTCGGTGCTGTGGGTCTGACACGACGGGCTCGTCCCGATCGCGGCTCGACGGCAGCTTGAGCGGCACCACCTCACATAGACCCGGCAGGTGCGAATCCATCGCCGACGCCTGACCGACTCGACCCTCTCCACACAGTGCTTGCAGTCGGCCGAGCAGCGTCATCAGTCGCTCGGGCAAAAGCTGCTCTCCATCGAACAAGCCAAGCTGAAGCGAACGCGGACGCTGCGCCACCGTCCGCACCGAAAGCCCACGCACCGCCAGCTCCGGCGGATGGGCCGACAGCGACAACCGCAAAAGCTCGGTCAGCGTCGCCACTTCACGAGTCGGCGTGGCCACCTTGACCTCGACACGCTGGACGCCTTGCGGTTTTTGCAACAGCTCGACGGTGAAATCGCCGCAGGCCAGGCTCATTGCCTTCAGCCGCGCCATCATTCGGTCGGCCAGTCCGCGCAGCAAAAACAGCAGTGGCTCTAGGCTGTGCTCTGGTTCATCGAGATCGATCGATTCGCGGATCTCGACCGGCGGTGTCGTTGGTTGCAGCGGTGAGTCATCCTCCCCCGCTGCCAGTCGATGCAGCCGCAGTCCATCCTTACCCAGCCGCGCCGGCAGCTTGGTCCGAGGCAGCGCGATAAAGTCCCCAAGCGTCCGAAGTCCAAAGCGTGATAGCAACAGTGACTGCGCGGCGGTCAAGGGCAGAACCGACAGCGGCAACGCTCGCAGATACAGCTTTTCTTCCCCGGGAGCGACCACCGTCACGTCGATGCGAGCCCGCGCAATCAGCTTCGCCGTCGCAGCATGGCTGGCAATCGCCACCCGTCCGTGAAGCCGCACCGACTCGGCTTGGATCAGCAGCGCCTTACCGAGCATCTTTTCGTCGGGAAACAGCTTCGCCATATCGCCGACCCCGAGCAGTGCATAGCCATCGCCACACTCGACGCTGGGCGAAAACGCCGAAGCCACGTCGTACAGCGCATCCCGCGCCGCCTGCCGATTGGCTTCACTGAGCACCTGCACTTGCAGCTCGCCACACACTGCCCGCGCCTGCGCCACCGTCTGCCCGACCCGTACGCCCATCTGCCGCACCGGCAGCGTTGCCCCCAGCACCACCGAGGTTGGCAACAGCCCATCGCTGACCACCAGCTTCTGCGACCGCAGTTCGGGCCGTACCCGCAGCAGCGCTTGGAGCGTCCACGATGGAATCCACAGACAGGCAACTCGCTCGCAGGTCAGTGACATCACTTGGACCTCTATTTGCTCAAGCACCACGACTGAACATCGCCGGGTGCGCCCAGTCGGCTCCGCGTCACTTCGATGCGGGTCTGCCGTTGCAAGAGCTGCTGTCGTCCGCCCGGTGACTGCTTCCAGCGAACACCTTCGTCGTGAAGACCGAGCGTCGCGACGGCAAAGCTCTGCGCCAAGGGCCTGTCGCAACAAACCAGTACAGCCGCCTTGGCCCGCTGCGCTCGTTGGGTGAGCCGCGACCACAAAGCCGCCCGTACGGCTTGCTGCGGATCTTTGGTTTCGACCAGGTAAAGCACGACCAGAGAAATGCCTCCGGCCCCCAGCACCATATCGGCTGCACGTAGGGCTTCATTACCATTTCTTACCCTTGCCCACAGCATTCGCCGCAGATCCACACCTTGATCGGCAGCACCGCTGGGATCGAGGGCATCGGCCCCATCAATCAGCGCCGTCAGCTCTCGTCTCTGGGTCGCTTGAGCCAACACCGCCAGCGCCAGCGCCAGCCGCCCGACCTTACCCACCGCCTCGACAATCTGACCGCGTGGCAGCCCGCCGGCCAGGGCTTGATCGATCACCGAAACGCCCGTAGGCAGTGGCGGTTCCGTGGTTCCGTGCAGCTCGTTGCGACAGGCCTTGCGAAGCTGAGCAATCGCCGCTTGGCGCTGCAACGCGACGTCAGAGTCCGTCGGCATGCTACGGATGAGGGCCGGTTCTGGCGATTCGATCCGCGCTGAACTGCTAAACATGCGTTCAGGCTATGAGGATCAAATGTTCAGGTCAACAAGTTTGGGAAGATTTTACCCAATTCTGGTTTTTATAGGCAAAAACGGATCAAAAAGTTGGTCCCAGCAGTAGCAGTTGCGCTCGGTAGTGCCGAAAATTCGAGGCAGCGCACGCTCTTCGGGAGCGGTCGCATCATTCAAATGGGGGACTCATCCATGAGCGAAACACACGTGGGGTGGCGGATGGTTGTGGCGGGGGCGGTTGTGCCCGTGGCGATGACGCTGCTCCTGGCTTGCGAACCAAGCGGCCACGGAGACATGGCGGATCTGGGCTCGCAGGTGGACATGCCGGAAGTCGATGCGGCCCCGATCGAACAAATCCAGCTTGGCAGCATCTCTCCCGGCAGCGGCGGCACGGCGGGCGGGACGATGCTGACGCTCACCGGCAGCGGCTTTCGCAGCGGCGCAGTGGTTCGGGTCGGCGGCACGATCGCATCAAACATCCAGGTCAGCGCGGACGGAATGACCATCACCTGCACCACCCCAGCGCGCCGAGGCAAGCCCGGTCTCGTCGATGTCCTCATCACAAACCCCAGCGGGCTCTCGGCCACCCAAAGCCAGTCTTTCCGCTACTTCTTGAGCACCCTTGCCTACGATGTCCCCACAGCGCTCACCGGCACCGACACCGGACCGCGCAGCGTGGGCGTGGCTGATCTCAACAAGGATGGATTTCCCGAGATCATCGTGGTCTTTCAGACGAGCAGCACCGTGCAAGTCCACAAAAACAGCGGCAGCGGCGCTTTCGGTGTGTCGGTCAGTCGCACCGTCGGAAGCTCGCCATTGGGGCTGGTCATCGCGGATCTCGATGGCAACGGCAACCTCGATGTGGCGACGGCCAGCGCGGGAGCCAGCCTGGTGAGCGTGCTCCTTGGCGATGGACTGGGCTCGGTGGCCACCGCCGTGAACTCTTCGACAGGAGGCGGCCAGCCGGTGTCGCTGATTGCACTCGATGCAAATGGCGACGGCAGCCTCGACTTACTGACCGCAAACAGCGCCGCTGCCATAAATGGCAACCTCGGGCTGCTGCTTGGAAACAAAACCGCCGCGTTCACACTCGGCTCGGCCATCGGCACCGCTGCGGCAACGCTGATTGGACTCACCGCCACCGACCTAGACGGCAATGGCAAAGTGGATGCGGTTGGCGTGCATCGTCTCAACCAGCTCGGCGTAAGCAATGTCTCGGTACTGCAAAACCGAGGTGTGGCGACGGCTCCGCTGTTTGCGCTCACTTCCGCCAAGACCAATCAGATCAATCCCAACGCCGTGGGGAGTGGCGATTTTAACCGCGATGGACTGGGCGATGTTGTGGTCACCAATGACGTCGCTGCCACCGGAAAGCTGACGTATTTGCAAGGGGCATCAGGAGCGCAGCTTGGCGACGCCGGTGCAGCCGGGAGCTATGACCTCGACGGAATGCCGACGGCGCTCGCGGTGGCGGATCTCGATGGAGACGGATTCTTGGACGTAATCGTCGCCAATACCTCGGGCGTGTCGGGAAACCTGAGCCTGTTCCGAGGCAAGGGCAACGGAACCTTCCAGAGCTCACAACGGATCGATTTCCCGGGGGTGATTCGTCCGGCTGGCATCGCGGTCGGCGATGTGGATCAAGATGGAATTTTGGATCTCGTCGTGACCGATCAACCGTCGGTGGGCGCGGGCTCGGTGGTGATTCGGCGCGGCATCGGCATGTAACAGCGAGGGAAGATGGCCCCGACCACGCTACTTGAGCGTCTTTAGCACCGTCTCAATCCACGAAAACGCCGCGCCTCTTACCTCGGGAAACTGGGTGGCAATCAAGCTCAGCAGCGGCAGCACACCGTAGATCACCACCTGCGAGATAAAAGCGCGATCCCAGGTCAGCTTGCCGGGCTGGCTCTTGGCGATGCGCGACAGCACCTCATCGCGGTTCATCTGCGCCAGCACATACAGCGTCGTTGGTCCCGTCACCACCAGCAGCATGGTGGAGAGCAGCACCATATAGCGTTGCGGCTGAAACGGATACGAGATGAGCGCAAGGAGCAGTAACACAAATCCGACGGTGACGTTGAGGAGCCCATTGCGCAGATGCGGAAACAGTCTGTTGATGTAGCTGACCACTTGGATCGCCAAAAAGTCCTCGGCGAGCCGCAGCCACAGGTGCAGAGAGTCGGGCACTAGGTGCTGATAGACTTCGGCAGTGCTCTGATCGGGAGACGGACGCACCCCCAGCACCGTATCCCCCGGCTTCCCCGCAAGCAGCGCCCCCGGCAAAGGTCGAGCCCGCCACGCCCGCTTGAGGATCTTCGTCAGCAGTCGCGAGGCCCGCACCACCTGAGCGTCCGCCACCTCAACCGATACCGGCGTGCTACTGCTCAGCGTCATCTCTTTTTCGAGATCGGGTTGCAGTTCGCGCAACTTCTGCATCAGCAGCTTGATCTGTTCGATGTCATCGACTGTCGACAGCGGCCGCAAGTCTCGATCCAAATCGAGCTGGTTCATGTGATTGACGAGCAATCGAAAGTGCTCTTGCGCCGCCTCGCGACGGGTCAGCTCTGGGAGATCTTCCAAAAACAGCGCCCCGAGGGTGCGAATGAACTTGTGCGGCAACCGCTCCAGCGCCTGCGCCAGCGGGTGATGTCCCAGGTGATGCAAGAAGTCGCGAAACACCGACCACAACCGCACAAATCGATAAAACACAAAGCCCAGTGCGGTGACCTGCAGCGCGATCAGGAACCGAAACAGCAGGTTCATCGGCGCAATCTCAAGCGACACCAGCTCGGACAGCATCGTCACCGCCTGCAGCAGCGCGAGCAGAAGCCCAGCGAGTAGCTGCCACATCGATGGACTGCCCAGTCGGGCCGCGATCTCCGAGATTTTTTGACGAAGCCCGCGATCGTCCTCCAGCTCCTCCAACAGATCGAGATACACCGTCGCTAGCTTTTCGAGCAGCCGAATCCGCTGTAGTTCACAGTAGCCAAAGAGCTGGACTCCGCAGCCGAGCAGCATCAGCGGCACCATCGAAGACAGTCCAAATGCTGGCTGCGCACTACGCCGCAGAAACAGCAGGTGGTTGAAGTCGATTTGCAGGTAGTTCACAAACGCGACGAACAGAAAAAAAATGACCGTGGTGAGTCCCGAAAACAACAGCACCGCACCGGCCACTCCGATTCGGCGCGTCCGCTGAGAGAGCTTCTGAAACAACGCCAAGAAGCTGTCATGCAGCCGCTTACGCCAGCTTGGAAACAGGTAGTGAAGCGCAGCGTCGATGGCAGTGATCGTAAAGGAGAGCTGCACCACCACCCCAAAGAGCGCAATGCACAGCACCTTCCACGACAGGTTCTGGTACACCCCGATGTGACCGGAGTGATACCACAACCGGACCCACATAGAGAGCCGTTTCTCGTCGAGAAACTCATCAAGATTGCCATCGCGAAGCTGCATAAAGTGCGCAGTGTTCAACGCAAAGTAGGCAATCCAGGCCGGCACAAACAGACACAGAATGAACAGCGGCTGGCGCGCCGACTCTTGCTCAGCCAGCTCGTCGTCGAGCAGCGAGCGCACAATGCTACTTGGCCGAAAGATCTTGAGCAGAGAAAATACAAACGGGGGCTCCGGTTCGGGATAGTAGTAATGCCAGAAGTATCCGACGACAAACCACAGTCCGATCCCGCCAAGTAGCAGCATCAGGAGGCTCAGCGTGCCTTGCTGATACGGCGAGTAGTGATACTCAAACTGGGCGCGATGCACCGTCGGGTTTTCGTAAACGTAGCCGCCCGACTCGTAGTCCTTGATAAACGCGAGCGGAAACAGGGTGTCATTGCCGACAGCGCTGATCCAGATTGCGGGACGACTACGCGGCTTGTCGACGCCGGGTGCCGCCTGCGAATACTCGATAAGCTGCTCCGGATAACCAAGCAATGCGACGGTGGCGTTGTACACACCTTGATCGGCATCGCTGGCAAACTGGAGACGATGACGCAGCCCTCGGAACGGATAGCTCCACTGCTGGTTTCGGGTAAACAGCGGATAGGGCGACACCACCAGCATTCCCTTGAGGTAGGGACGCGCCTCGGGATGGGTAAACAGAATGTCGCTCTCGAAGGTAAACAGCACGACATCGGGGCTGTAGGCGCGAATCTGCCGGGCCAAAAAGAGCTTATCCTGCACGTCGGTGGCGATGATTCCGACATAGCGAATCTTTTCGGCGTAGATCGTGGTCAGGATATGAGCGAGCGAGCGCTCCGCCGCAGAAACCGTACGCGGTGACAGCGTCGGCATGATGTCGGTGCGTGGGCTGTCATCGAGGATGGTAGGCAGCGGTCGAGTCGTCGGAGATGGCAGAAACTCCGGCAGCCCACTCGCTTCGTTGCGAGCACCGCTGGGCGAGCTCTTGGACTCCGTGTTGTGAAGACGCGCAATATGTAGCGGTACCGGTAGCGTCAGGCGGGGCCGGTGCGGACGCTGACAGTGACTGCTTTTGTGAACGGGCCGCGCTGGAAAGACGCGAGGATTGCTGGGCGGCAGACCTTGGCTCTGATCGGCGTTGGCGGCAATCACGGCTTGGCCATATCCCGTCGAAGACTCGGTGATCAGCGCCACATCATGCTCATCGGCGCCGAGTGTTTCGGTCAGATAACAGAAGAACTCGGTCTGGAGCGCCTCGTCCGGAATCACCGTTGCCTGAAAGTGCACACTGCGCCCACCGCCATCGTACTTTTGAATCTGATCCCGAATCGCACCATTGGTGGCTCGTCCCGACAGCATTCGAAACGACAGCGCTGGATAGTGGCTTAGAAGCTGCTCGACCGAGACTACGCCGCCGGAAAACGCTGGACCGACAACGCGGACCTCTCCACACGACTCGCAACGAGCAGGCGGCAGCATCTCCCGCAGCCGCTGCAGATCGTCGACGGCACGAATGAACGCACTTTTGTGAATGCCAGCGACCGGTGACTCTCCCACGATATAGAGCAAAAGCAGGTTGCGTCGCGTGGGGCCGCTGGGCTGGTTTGGAGCGCTCGAGACCCGATGAAACAGCGCAATCCCGGGCTGATCGAGAGGACAAGCACTGTCGGCGACACGCTTGTCGGCAGACACACTCCACGGCAACAGATAACGATCCAGCAAAAAGCCCGTCGCTTCGAGCGCACGCGTGATCGACTCAATCGTTCCATCAAAACCGAGCCGTGGCTCCGGAACGGTCGCGATCAAAAACTGAACGGTGACATCTTGGCTGCTGATGATCTGACGGACAGCGTCGAGCGTGGCACGTCCTTTGTCGACTTCTCCGACGGCAAAGTATGCGGATAGAAGTCGACTCCCCTCTAAGCTCGCGCAGCCTGAGGTTTCCGACGATACGCGTGCCCGTTCCTGTACAAGTGGAACAACGGACGCAGGCTGCACAACGACGCTTGGCGCGCTGCCCGGTGTCGTCGGAGCCGGTTGTAAAAGGAGAGAGCCCGGCTGACCCGCTGTGCCGGCTTGGCTCGAAGGAACCCCGAGTACCAACCAGGCCAGAAGGAGCAGTCCATAAGTCAACCAACTGGGACGCACACCCCGAAGCGGTCTCCGCATGGCTTCGACGTTAGCAAAACCGCCCCACTCGTGGGAGTTTGTGCGATCCGGCTAGGTACGATCGCGGCTAATACAGGTCAAATCGCAACAGCCGCCCTTCGAGCATGCCGTTCCACAACACATGTCGAGCCGACGGACGCAGCCCGATCTGCCGCGCCAGTTGAAGGTTCGCGGTGTAGACATAGGCACGATAGCCGACAAATCGACGCTTCAGCGTGTCACCCAGCGCTCGATACAGTTCGATCAGTTCACGCTCATCGCCCATTCGCTCGCCGTACGGGGGATTGCACAGCACGATGCCGGGCTGATTCGTCGGTGGCTCGGCATCTCTCAGATCGCAGCGCGTCAGCCGTGAGTAGCGATAGAGCCCCGCCGCTTGCAAGTTCTGACTCGCCGATCGCAGCGCCCGTGGATCGACGTCGGAGCCAAATAGAAACACCTCGCTGGCAGGACGAATCTTCTGGCGCGCCTCCATTTGCAGCTTGCGCCATAATCCACTGTCAAAGTCACGCCAGTGCATAAACCCGAAGTCTCGACTGAGCCCGGGTGCCATCCGTAGCATCGACAACCCAGCCTCGGACAGCAGCGTTCCGCTACCGCAACACAGATCAACGACCGCCGTCGAGCGCTGCTGATGCGGTGGAGCCGTGTGAACCGCCTCTGCAATCGGTGCCGCACCCAGCACAGGCTCGCCACTTTGGGCAATGATGGCCGCCGCTAGCGTCTCTTTGAGCGGTGCTGGTCCGCCCTGCTGCCGATAGCCACGCTGATACAGCGGTGGGTCAGAGCTATCCAGACTGACCATGCAGCGAGGGCCACGCGGACCTTCGTACAGTTGGACGTTGATGCGCAGGTCAGGCCGCTGCGGATCGACATCAGGCCGCCGCCCAAGCCGATCGCGAAAGCGATCCACCACTGCATCCTTGGTCTTGAGCGCGGTAAACATGCTGTTGCTAAGCCCCGGGGCTTCACCCATCGCACTGACCGCCAGCGTGCCATCGGTCGTCACGAACTCTTCCCACGGCAGCGTCCTCACCGCTTCATACAAATCCGCTGGACCGCCGCACGAATAGTCACCGAGCACGCGCAGAATCCGTGAGGCACAGCGTGAATACAGGTTCGCTCGATACAGCGCCGCTCTCGGACCCGCAAACGCGACCGCACCGCTGCGAACCTCGACGTCAGCCACTTCGGGCAGAGCGATCAGCTCTGCAGCGACGAGCGGTTCCGTGTGACGAGCACACAAAGCAAGGTAGCGCGGCCTGGTCGACGAGACCGCTGCCGATCTAGAAACGCTGGCTGAGGTCATCGTCGGTCCTTTCCAAACAGAGTGACGTAGCAGCCCGGCACTGTAGTGACCCACCACCGGACCTGTCAACGCTCCGCCAGCACGGCGAGGTGTGGGTTGACTTCGCCACCGCACTACCGGCACCGTAGCGGCCATGAGTCCCGACTGCATTTTTTGTAAAATTGCCGACCGCTCGATTCCCACGCCGCTCGTCTATGAGGACAGCGAGGTTGTGGCGTTCCAGGACCTAAATCCCCAGGCCGCCCACCACATCCTGATCATTCCCCGTCAGCACTTCGCTGATGTGGGCGAGGCCGCCACCGCCGGACAATCCGCCCTGCTGGGCAAAATCCTCGTCGCCGCCACCCAAATCGCCCACGATCGCGGCCTGTCGACCGGCTACCGTCTGGTCTGTAACACCGGCAAAGATGGCGGCCAGACCGTGCGCCACGTACACGTCCACCTGCTCGGCGGGCGTCCGATGGGCTGGCCTCCCGGTTAGACGCGGCCAGCGCACCGGCCAAGGCTAGCGCAGCCCGTAGATCAGTGCCTCGGGGCTGATTTCCTGAAGTCGATCGATCCGATAGACGTAGTCTCGGTAGTCTTTCGAGTGAACTTTGCCATCCGACTGCTGCGTGGGCCGCTCGTTTGACGATTCCTTGGACTCACCGCTCGTCTCACCATCCAGATCGACGGACGGTTGCAAATGCACATCGGTCAGCCGAGTCGTCGTAAATCGCACACACGCGAGCCGCAGCATCTCCGGCAGCGCCGTCCACTCCGCATCGGTCAGCAGTCGCATCCGCTGATAACCCGCCACCATCGCTCGTGCGGTCGAACTCAGCATCGGGCCACATCGCTTTGGCACCTCGGCCCCGCCCTTCGCCGCCGCGTTCATCTGCGGAAGCGGGGCAGCGCAAGCCAGCAGCGACACCGCCAAGTCATAGATCAGCGTCGTCCACGCCGCCTGTTCCAGATCAATCAACCATGGACCCGGCTCACTGCCGGCACGGGCCCGTCGCACGCAGCGCGCACTCGGGAACAAGATGTTGTCGGGAAATAGGTCACAGTGACCCACCCCCGAGGGCAGCGACCCGAACCGCTGTCGAGCCAGCCGGTCCGCCTCCTGCCAGAGTCGATCGAGCAGTGGCAACAGGTCGTCGGTCAGTCGCGGATGCCGTCGCAGCTTGGTCAGCCGCTGCTGGAGGTGTGACAGCGAATAAATCCCTTCGCGCCGCACCGGCAATGTCGCCGTGCACAAGTGGAGTTGACCGAGGATCTGGCCAACCTCGTAGGCATGGCGTTCGTCATATTCCGCGTCGGTCAGCTCGTAGCCATCCACCCACTCATAGACCATCGCCAGCGCTGCGACTTGTCCCTTGAGTCGCCCCGGCACCGTCACGAATCCTTGTCGATTGTGCGCCTGATACAGGGCCGGCGTCCGCAGTCCGTGCGACAGCAGATGCCAGATGAGCCGCGTCTCGAACTCGGCGTCCGCCACCGCCCGACCGGGAGACACCCGCAAAAATATCGGGCCAATGTCCGTCTGCACGCGGAAATTCTGGCTGATGGTGCCCTTCCAAATTCGCTCAAGCGCAATCAACCGCAGCCCGTAGGCCCGCAGCACCCTCGTCGCCTCTTCCTCGCCAAACTGGAGCGATTGTCCAGGCATCAGCCGCCCTTCCGCTTGAGCAGCCCGCCGAGTGCACCAATCAACGTCCAGCCGATGACGTTGCGTGACACCTCGGCGACCCGACCGCTACACCCCGAACACAAAGGCATGTCCACGGACGTGCCCGCTCGCGCCAGTCCGTTGCAGTAAGCCCCCGAGAGCCACGTGTAACACTTGACCCCGAGTCGCTGGCAACGATCACATCGATACACATTCCGCGCCGTCCGACCTCGTCTCTCCTCGACCAAGACGTAGGTGGTGATGTCCCGACAGTGCGAACAAAATGCCAGCTCGGCCCGGCAAGCGGCGCTCGAACAGACTGTTGCGGCGACATCGACCTCGTTCCCGCAGACGGGGCAGCGATAGGTCTTGCTCATACGGCACAGAATACCACGCGCTCCATGCCTCGCTCTCTCGAAGTCCACAAACTTGTTCGCCCAGCCGTCCCCAGCGCGAGCCCGTGCCGAATCGAGAGCTTGACTTCCCACCGATTCATTCCTATGGAACAAAAATTGGGCTCTCTTGTTATTCCTTCTGAACGCTGGTCATAGCCAACGCAAGCATGTGCTGCTTGCACGATCATGCAAACCTGCGGTCAGTCACTTGGACAGATTTTGTTGCGATGAACGACCGAATAAGTCACAGGAACCAGCGACTCAATAGAACGCGTCGCAACGGATTACAGACTCGATCCCGACACCGGTTAGGAGTCCTCTCAGAGGCCCCTATGTACCGGCTCCTATCGCAGGAAATCTGTCCGTTTTCCAAGAAAGCAGGCTCCTAAATGCGTCGAGCGTCCTGGGATGAGTATTTCATGGACATCGCCAAGGTTGTCTCTTCGCGATCAACCTGTTCCCGCAAACAAGTCGGTGCCGTCATCGTGCGCGATCGAACCATCTTGTCGACGGGATATAACGGGTCCATCCGTGGCATGCCACACTGCGATGAAGTGGGACACATGCTCGAATCCGATCACTGTGTCGCGACCATTCATGCCGAACAGAATGCCATCATTCATGCCGCCAAAAACGGGGTTGCCATCGACGGATCGGATCTCTATGTAACGGCCTCTCCGTGCTGGTCGTGTTTTAAGTCGATTGCCAACTCCGGCGTACGACGTGTGGTGTACGGAGAGTTCTACCGCGATGCCCGAATCTTCGAGGTCGCGGGTCGTCTGGGAATTGAGCTTCACCATCTCCCTACGGACTCCCAACCGAATTCCGCTGCGGACTCCTTAGGATAGGGAATTGCAAGTGAAAATCCGTCGCTGCCACGTCACAGGAAATCGGCGTACTCACAAAAGTTTTTTGTTGACCATCTCGCGGAGGCAAAGCTACGGTGGGGTTCGGTTCTTTGGCGTCTATCCCATATCTTGGCTTGTGGACGAGGTCTTCTGCGGAACATCAAACGGCTCTGAATTGTTTACGAAATCGCCTTTACAACCCTCGCTAGACGGAGGAATGAAACAGTGAAACTCTCGAGCAAACTCTCGAATCTCCTATGTGGGATGTTGCTCATTGCTGCGCCGCTCTCGGCGAATGCCGGATCGGATGCTGCCGCTGCCTCCTCTAAATCCAAGAAGGCCCGCCGTTCGGGTCCGGTCTTTTCTGGCTGGGTTGCCGCAGAGTCACATCTACGCAGTCGCCCCGCTGCCCGTCCGAGCGGAAACATCGTGATTTCGTCGGTGAACGAGCCGAAGAACGTCGTCACGGTCAACATCTACAACGCCGACGGTAGCTTCAACGAGGAAGCCCTCGATCAGCTCAACCGGGTGTGGCGTTGTCGACGAACGCAGACGGAAAAGCAGATCGATCCGCATCTGTTTGAAGTGATCTC
>CALLYL010000208.1 GCA_937859535.1 uncultured Myxococcales bacterium | reverse complement strand
GGGCGCACAAAAAGGAGGGGCGAAAGGGACTCAGCAGAGTAGTCAGGAAAACGGCTCGCAGAATGGCTCCCCCAAGAGCACTCCAGGGACTCCTCAACCGACGCCACTCCCGTTCGGTACTCCGCCCCCTTCACTGCCTCAGACTGGGGAGCCCACGAGTCCATCAAGTAGTCCCAATCCGACGGGCGACCCCAGCCAGCTGCCGCCTGGGGTTCAGGATCCCAGTGGACCGACACCGAGCGAATCGGATTCTGCAGCGAACAGTGACTCATCGGAGATTCCGACGATCCAGAGTCTGATCGCCAAGGTCAATCCCACGGTGCTCTCCCAAATGGCTCCGGAGCTGACCTCGCTTGCGATGAAAAATTTGGCCAAGATGCTCGGTCCGGTGGGCTTCCTGTCGGTACTACACGATGTCCCTGGGCTTAAGGACTTGATGGCCGGCAACAGTGAGCTGGCAGCGCTGGCGCAGACGCTCCTCCCACCCGGCTTTTTACCAATGCCTTCGGAGAACCGCGACCCCACCACCAGCCAGGGAACGACTCCGTCCGATGGCGCTGCACCCGCTGAGCCTGGTCCAGGGAACGGCAGCACAGCGAGTGGTTCGAGCGATCCGGATCTTGACTCTCTGCTCACCCTGGGGGGACTGATGCGCAATCAGTGGTCGCTGGGGCTGATGAGCATGGACCAAGTGCTAAGCAGTCTGATGCCGCGAGGGCCCTTGGCCGACCTTGCCGCTTCGGCCAGCAGCAACGGTTCGCAGGGAGGGAATCCGCCAAGCTCACCACAGTCGAATCCGCAGTCTCCTGGAAAGAAAACCAGCGAACCACCACAGGGCGGAGGTCCGGAGTCGCCGAGCTCTCCCTCTCCACCCAGTGACTCCGCCAGCAGTTCCGATGATGATGGTGGTATCGACGCTGCGATCAACGAAGTGTTCTCTCCCACGATCCAGTGTCTTGGTCCGCTCGGTGTGGGGGCACAGGGCGCACGGTCTCTCATCAACAATCCACTGGCTCTCGTTCAGTCTGGCTTCAGTTCTCTGAGCAGCACGTTTGCGGACAGCGCAAGCTCACTGTTGAAAGGGGATCTCTCGAAACCGACGATGCCGGATTCCGAGAGCATGATGAAGGGCGGGAGCGGAGGCGGAACTCTGCTCGATGAGATGAAGAAAAAGGGCTCTCTGTTAGACGGCGATTATGGAACACAATTCCATAGGGTTCTGGAGAAGACCTACGGCAATCCGATCAAGGCGCTGTCGGTGACGCTCAATCCCATGGACACCATGGCGCTGATGAGCGGCCACGTTCAGGGAATGATGATGAAGGACCGCCAGCCGTTTGAGGCCGCCAGTACCTTCACGATGGCTGCTCAGCCGAAAACCGCGCAGTCCGATGCGGAGCTGTCTTCGATGATGCAATACGGAGAGAACTTGCTCCAAGCTCAGCAGCAGCTCGCCTCGTTTATGAAGGATCTGCTGACCAAGTCGACCGCAAAGATGCTGTCTGACATGAAGGCGGACAAAAAGTCGGCACCGCCTGCGAAGACTCCTCCTCCTTCGGATGCCAAGGACGCAGCGCAAGACAGGACTTCCGCTCTACCGCAAGGAAATGGCAATGCCTCCTGAGCTCTTGACAGATGAGGCACTCCTGAGTGAGTTGCGGGCAATTGATGCCTTTCGTCGTCGCTACAGCAGTGAGAATCCCGCCGCCCAGGTGGACCCCCAAGATCCTGACGTACAGCGGCTGATCGAGGTGCTGGCGTACACCGCAGTGAGGACGCGTCAGGCTGTACTGCGCAATCTTACGGGTACGTGGCGAAGACTGCTGGGAACCTACTTTCAACCGCTGCTGCGACCCCTTCCGGCCATGGCGATGGTGGAAGCGCGAGTGACTGCGCGGATGACGGAGGGAACTGTGCTTCCGACGGGTACAACGCTGCGGGTTGCTTGTCAGGATGGCTTTATTGCGAGCTTTCAGACGCTCGCGGAGCTACGGATCGTCCCGGCCATCTTGTCGGACTGCGAGACGCGTCGCACCAACGCTGGCTACCGTCTGATCCTGACGTTTGTCTCGACACTGCCGCGTACGGAATCGGTCGGTCTGTTGCGGATGCACATCAATTACTTAGACGACTATCTGGCTGCGCTGTCCGTACACCATCAGCTCAAGCAACACGCTCAGCGTGCCTTTGTTGTCTACGATCAGCCCGTGCATGACCGCAGCGATGGTGCGGCCTGTCAGTTACTCTTTGGCGAGTCTTTCGATGAACCGTATGAAGGGGATGAACGAAGTCCGCTGTCAGCCGTTCGGAGCTACTTTCACTTTCCGCAGCAAGAGCTCCTGATCAACCTGGTGGTGCCGCCTTCGCCACGGCCGTGGTCGCGTCTCTCGATTTGCATTGAACTAGATGCCAGTTGGCCGCGCACACCAGCCATCTATCGTGAGCTGTTCCACCCCTTCTGCGTGCCAGTTCAGAACCTGTATCGCGCACCGTCTCAGCCGATCATCTGCGACGGAACCCAAGACTCCTATCCGGTTCGCTTCGTGCATCCTGATGACAGTTACAAGCTGCACAGCGTGGTCGGAGTATATCGAATGGAGGAGGACGGACTGCTTCCCATTCCTTCCTCCGGCGTGAGTCGCGAAGCGCCAAGCTACGAGCTGGAAGACAGTCCGTCTGTGACCGGATCGGGTACGACCTCTTCACTGCTGCTGCGACTGCCGTCCGCCCTGATTCATCCGGAGCGGATCTTAGTCGATGGACGCTGGCATCAGCCATCGCTGGCTTCCCATCTTGCAGGCCGCGCTCAGGTCTCCTTGGCAGAGCGCAGCGTTCCTGGTCTGGAACTGAGTCTGGTCGGCCCCATTCGTCGCGGAATCGGAGTCGGTCTGGGGGCGAGCGCAGACACGCTGTTGCGCCTGCTGTCGCTCAAGATGAAGGCGGTCCTGGATCTGCAGGATCTGAAGGCCGTACTGCTGTTGCTAGAAACTGTGGAGGAAGGGCCGTATCGGGGCTTCCCACAGCGAATTCGCGATCTAGTCGTGGAGGTGACTCCCGATGCGACTCTGCGCGGTGCCGGTCTTCGTCATGTCTATCATCTGCTGATTCCGCCGGTTGCTACGGAGGAAGTTCCCCTATGGGAAGCAATGGCCGGACAACTTCAGCGGCTGCTCGATGCCTGGAATTACGTAGGACGCTCTGAAGTGGTCTTGCACAGCAAGGAATCTGAACTGCCGCAGCGGTCAGCGAGTCCATCATGAAGCTGACTCTTTGGAATATGATCATTGCGCTGCGGCTGGAAATCAGTCGGCTGCTGGAGCGTACGCTAGCGGTTGATAGTACACGTCTTGGTGAGCGCGCTCCGACGCTACTGGTGGACCCTGGAACGCTGTCGAAGCTGAATACGGAGCTTCGCACCAAGCTTGACGGGCTGCGCGACAACCTCAACCGCGAGCTTACTGAAAACGAGACCTATCTGGTGATGTTTCCGCTGGTCTTGCTGTGCGATGAAATGGTGATGACCAGACTCAGAAAGGAGCAGCAAACTAGCTGGCCGCTGCTGCAATCAGAGCTGTTTCAAATCAACTACGGCGGCGATGTCTTTTATGACTTTGTCGATGAGCGATTGGAGAAGCCAGACACTCCGTCCATCGTCTTTGAGGTCCTCTACTTCTGTCTGGCTGCCGGCTTTGTTGGGAAGTATGGCGAAAGCGGTGGCAAGGTTCAGCGATATCGGACGCTGCTGTCAGAACAGCTCGCGAGCAGCGCGGCTCCGCTCAAAGAACGACGAAAACGGCGGCGTCTGGAGAGGCGGGAGCGTCGTGACCACCCGCGCAGAGCCACTGAACCAAAGAGCGAGCGAGGTGAGAACACGGAAGTACCGCTCATCAAAGAGGAGGCACCCATCCACCGGAGAAGAATCGACTGGAGAGGACTGTCTCCCTATGGGGTGGCGTTGGCGATGCTAGTGGTTGTGGTCGGCGCAGTCCTCTTATTTACGAACTTTTAATGACTCTTTATCGGCGTATTTGGGGGAGATTGAAAGATGAAGAACACCTTTGAGGAGCTGCTGACCGCCCAGCGCGTGCGCAATGTCTGGGGTCGTAGTGTAACACCCGAGAACGCGGCAGAGTCACTCAAGCGGATTGTCACTCAGATAGAAGCCCAGGGAACTGCCCTTGGAGCGGAGGGTGAGACAGCGGTTGCTGGGAGTGTGGCCGGAGCGGCTTCTCCGTCTTCGGACCCAGAGTTTCCTGAGCTACCGGATCTCGCGGAAGTGCCGATCGCCGCCCCTCACCACCTACTCAAGGAACTGGAGGAAGTGCTGGCCCAGGATCTGGGTCAGCGCCGGTCTATGATACGCAACATCATTGAGCCGCTGCGGGTACGTATTCATCGCGTGGACCCAACGGCAGGTGAAGCCGACTACCATCCTCTTCGTCATGCCGGGGGGGGATCGATCGAGCAGTTGATGAACCGACTGGAAGACGCGCTGGCAGGACTGCGGCGGGTCAAGGGCAACCAATAGGAGTCGCCTGTGATCGTTGTCTCGCCAAGCACCGTCGCGAAGGTTGCCGGACAGGAGTCGCCCTCTTCCACGCGTCTACTTGTGGTTCTTGCTGTGTTCAGTCTGCTGCTGGTGGCCGCCGGGGTCGTCCTGCTGGTCTGGTGGCTGCGGCTTCGTCGACAAACGGATAGCGACACGGCAGTATTGCAGCCGTCGCAGCGCATTGCTCGCAATCGCTTGCAGAGCATTTGGGAACGGTTCCTGGCGCGGCTTCCTAGCTCGGTGCGAACCTCCATTCCCTCGTATGAGCACTTCGTGGTGTTCGGGAACAGCGGCTCGGGAAAAAGTGCGCTGATCGCACGCAAGGTTGACTGGCAGGGACAGGCGAGTCAGTTCATCCCCAGTCACACTGCCGATCCGCTGATGCAGATCTACTTGGGCAGCAAGTCTCTGGTTCAAGAGTTCTCTGCCGCAATTCAGGACTCGACAGCACGAGGAGCCAACGAAGCGCTCCAGAAGCTGTGGCGCAACGTCGAGGTTGATCAGGTTCCTACCGTGGTCGTGGTGATGATGGCGACCAGCCTGAGTAGTGCGTCTCCAGATGAAATTCGCAAGCAAGCGCAGCTTCTACGCGGGAAAGTGAACGTGCTGTCAGAGTCTTGCGGCGGCTCGGCCCGCGTGCGGATCTGTCTGACTCACATGGACCGAGTTCGGGGCTATGTCGAGCTGGCGCGGTTCCTATACAAACAGCGGATTCCGCTGGAGCTAGACTTGGGAGCCGATGCCAGCGGCGATCTTACGGGAGGACTGGTCGCCTACGAGCGCTATCTGCCTCGTGCCCTGACCACGCTCTCTTTGACTACCTTTGAGAGCATTGTCGACTTCCTTCGCTCTGCGGACCAAGTGCTGGCACCGGTGATCAGCTTCGTGCATGCGCTGACCGAAGGATCTGTGGCCTCGCATCGACCAGAGGTACAGCGCGTCTACTTTTCGACGCTCAGCAGCGATGAACAGGTCAGCAATCCCTTTGAGCCACAGTTGCAGCGGGCGGGTACGATCGGTTCCTTTTTGTCACGGCTGCTGCGACCGCTGGGAATTCGTCCTCTGCATGCGATGCTGGGAATGATTCTGTTTGTCGTTGGTGCCGTTGGACTATCGACTGTGACAGGTCGCCATCATGTGCATGTCGAAGAGGCCATGGAAGCCAGCCAAGGGTTTGCACAGGCCGTGGTTCGCGCCGCAGTAACCCGTAACAGCGGGGAATCAGATGTAGTACGGCGCGCCGAACAGAGAGCCCGCCAGGCGCTCCGTGCGACCAAAGAGGCCGAAGACAGATTCCGCCCATTGCGGGTGATCTATCGCACAGACAAGAAGGCAAGCGAACAAAGGTTCGTGGAATCGATCCGCAGTGGGTATTTGCAGCCGAGCCTGGAGCGAGCCATCCGGCAGCGCAAGAGTGACAAGATCCTCTATGCGCTGGTTGCGCTGTATGCAACCCGAGAAAACACGCTGGGCGCACTCATCAAAGCGGAGCCCACTGATTGGTCTGCGGATGTCGGAGTGCCGGTCGATACGCTGCTGGAGTACATTCAGCACAGCACCACTCCCTGGACAGAGGTTGCACTTGTTACCTTGCCGCCGCTGGTCTCGGAAGGGAGCTCTCCCCTCACCGACCTTGCTCCCTGGCGAGCGTTTGTTCAAAACCTCCTCCAGGCGGTCAAGCGTCCCTATCTGACAAGCGACGATCTGCAACAGATGCAGCGAGAGGCCGGGCGACTCCGAGAGTCTCTGTTGCAGATCCGTAGAGGGGCTCTCCTTCGCAAGCTGTACCGGACACTTGCGGAGGAGTCACCGCTCGACATGATCAAATTGTTTGGGCGGGATGCGACGATTCTGCGTCCCAATCCCTGGCTCACCGATCAGGAAGAGGCGCTCGATCGGGTGATGCAGATGGTGATCGAGTCCAGCCTTCGTACCGAACAGGCAGCGACCGGCAAGAGTCTGTATCAACTACTGCGCTGGCTCAATGAATCGGACGCTGGAAGTCAAACGGGGGTAGGTGCCGTGCTGGCGGGTCGCGAGGAGACTGTTGCCCGCCTTCTTTTTCCTGGTGATAGCGCGACCATCGAAGTCAATCGTCGCGAATGGCAGGAACTGCTGCTGCGCAGTCGGCGGCGGACGTTCTCTTTGGATGGAATGGGAGCGTCCGAATCGTCTGGTGCCGAGGATCATGGGATCAAGTCAGCGAAACGAAAAGGGAAGAGAGCGAAGGGAAAAGGGAAGGGAAAGCACTCAGTGCGAGTCGGGAATGAGAGCCTGCCTGCTACCTCTCTGGCCTCTCCATCCATGCCCCTGTGGAGTCAGGAGGAGTTTGCCCCCAAGCTCGCCTCGCTACTGACCAGCGACGACATGCCTTCGATGGGTCTGTCTGATATCTACAACCGTGCGGTCTATCAGCGAGAGGTGTTGCCCCTGGTGCGGGAGCTAAAAAGGGCTCTCAGTGGGAATCGAACACTGAACCCGCAGGATAAGATTGCGCTGTCTCGCACGGTCCAAGCAGAGCTGTCTACCTACGCACGGCGATACTGCAAGTCGCTGCTTGACTATCATCTGGCCTACCGCCTAGGTGGCTATTCCGCAGCGGCGCTACATGAGGAGCTACTTGAGCTGATAAAGCCCGGTTCGCCGTTTGTATCGCGACTTCGTACGGTGGTTGAAAACGCGACGCTCACCGGATTAGAGGAGCCGTATCTGCGGCCCCTTGCAGACTGCATTGCGGAGTTTCGACCGCTCGCTGAGTTGATGGTCCGCTCCGCAGAACTCGGAATCAAGGAGAAGCCGCCGCGAGCAGACAACGCACCCACCGCCCCCAAGCTCGATGGAAAAAGTGAAGGCAAACCCGAACGGAAGGAGCCGGGGGCTAAGGAGGCGTCCGAAGGCCACTCTGCTCCGCCTGCCGCTAGCGGTGGGGAAGAGGCGACGCTCAGCACGTATCGAGCGGCTGTGACCAAGCTCATCGAAGAACTCGACGGTGTCAATAAGGGAGCCGCTACTCCTGCTGCCGGAGGCGCAAGTGAGCGTTCAACCGTACTCCTCAACATGCTCTCTCCTCTTGGGAAAAGCGCACTGGCGATGCATGAAGATCAGGGCGAGTCTTCCTTACGTCGCGCAGAGCAGTTCTTAGATCGCGCCGGGATCTCCGGTCCACTGCGACGACCGTTCCTGGCTCCCTTCCAAGCCGTTCATCAAACGGGCTCCGCCGAGATTGAGCGCGTCCTGGCCAAACACTGGCAGGGAATGATGAGTCGGTTGATTACACCTCTGTTCGAGCGCTTCCCGTTCAACCGCTCTGCCGAACGTGAGATCGCCCCAGCGGATCTAGATGTACTGAGTGAGCGCAAGGGTCCGATCTTTGCGGAACTACGGAGTCTCTATGGAACGGCTCTGCAAGAGAGCGGCGGTGTATACACCGGACGGAGCAGCTCGATGGGAACCATCCAGCTTCCTAAGGATCTACTGGTCACGGTGAATAAGCTGGCTCGACTGTCACGGGCGTTGTTCGGTCCGGACGGCAATCGACAGCCGCTACAGCTCTCAATTCGTGGTCAGCCTGGTCCGCAGACGATTGATGACCGCCAGATCCAGCCCACGCTGGCCTTCCTGCAGGTCGGAAAAGCCGCCGCCTATGGCTTCAACCAGCAGACTACTGCCATCTCTCTGCCTGTAGAGTGGTGGGCACAAGGAGCCTCCGTGGTGGGGGTCGAGAGCGTGGCTGAGAAGAGTGGCCGCAAGCACACGCAAACCTTGGAAGTCTCGGACTCCGCTTGGAGTCTGTTTCGACTCCTGCAGCGTTCGACTCTGGAGTCTACTGGAGTGAGTACCTGGCGGATCAATGGTGATGGCCCCGAAGAGACCAAGAGCATTCGTTTTGTACTCACCCCCGACCCGTGGGAGCTGTTCAGTGTCCAGATCCACTAAGCTAGGACTGTGGCTCCTGTTGCTGCAGAGCGGCTGTGTTCCGGGCTACGTGCGCGTCACCTTGCAGGCCGATGCAGAGACCAATCAGGGACGTCCCCTGCGCGTGCTGGTTCGCTCTGTGAATGAGCAAGTCTACCGCGAAGAGACCTATGCTTCCGCGTCACGTCTGGTCATCTTGCCCGATGCCACCGTACTACAGTCACTGACGCTGGAACCTCGTCCCGGAGAGACCCGCAAGTTCTGGGTGAAGAGTGAGAAGGGCAAAGCGATGGCTCTATATTTCTTCTACACCGCGCCGACCGCAAGCTGGAAAGTGTGGTTGAAGCCGGCGCTACCCTGGCGCATCACGGTTCCACTGGGGCGCACCGGCGTGAAGGAAAATGACGTCCGCGAGTGCCGGGTCTTCTTGAAGTAGGGAGGGAGTTTGATGTCTAGTGACTTTTCCTTCGAGGCGATTCGTCAGCAGCTCAGTCAGTCGGGCGATGGGATCGTACGAGACCGGACCTGGATCGAGCGCAGTCTGGCCGAGCCAGAGCTTTTTGCCGCAGCGCTGTTTCGTCATGCGAGCGAACGGAGTACGACTCCCACCAAGAGTCAGTTTGGGATCGCTTACAACTTCTATCATGACGCAGTGACTCGTCATGCGATGGGACCACTGGCACAGCGACCGTTCTTTCTATATCCAGCCGAGAATCCAGCGGCTCCGCTTCTTTCGCTAACCTACCTTCAGCTTCATTTCCGAGCGACCCAGTTGGCGGCAGAGTGGTCGAAGAAGGGCGTTGGCGCGGGCGTGATTGTCTGCGTCATCTATCCTACCTCTGTAGAGCTGGTGATCGCGCTCTGCGCTGCGCTCAAGCTGGGGGCAGCAGTCTGTGTGCTACCGCCCCTTGGGCCTGACTTTTTGGCGACACGACTTCAGGCCCTACAGCCTCGCCACATCGTCACGGCCAAGCGCTACCAGAGCCTGCTCAAGGAGTGGTATGGTGAACAGGAGATTCCGCTGGCAGAAGCGCTGCTTCCTGAGGTGGGTCCGCACCCAGCCTCTTATAAAAAAGCCAAAGGCTCAGAACCAGATCTTACCGAACTTGCCCAGGAAGGAGCAACGTCTCATTCCTATCAGCCGGGAGAGCGAGTTTTGGGAGTCTGTTCCGAGCAGCGGGAGCCCAGTTGGATGCCGATTGCGGTCGCTGCCGGAGCTGTCTACATTGGGGCGTTCACCGATGGCGTCCTGTTAGGTTTAAGCCACAAGGGCTGCGTACTGGCGGCGCCTTCGCACCCGCAACTCCAGTATCAGCCGCTCCTGCTGCTCATGATGCTAC
Source organism: uncultured Myxococcales bacterium (assembly GCA_937859535.1). GTDB lineage: Bacteria > Myxococcota_A > Polyangia > Palsa-1104 > JAEUJZ01 > JAEUKA01. Next base: position 9,480 of record CALLYL010000208.1, on the reverse strand, counting down.
TGCACGGCGGAACCTTCCTGAACATTGGCGTTGAAGAACTCACCCGTACCGTAGAGGAAAGCCCTCGCCTGCCAGGAATCGACGTCTTGCTGATGCATGCATCGGCGCGCGATGAAATGCTTGCGAGGCCGGCACGACCCCTTCCGGAGGTTCGTGCTTGGCTGTGTGCTGTGACGGAGATTGGAAATCAGTTTCAGTGGCGCGACTGGGTGGAGCGCTGCGGGCTCGGCAGCGTACCGGCAACCTGTTGGCACTATGATGTGGCGAGCGCGGGCTGTCTGCTGTTCTCCTTGCAGAGTCGTGGTCTCGCGCCCCAGATCGTGTATCCAGCGCTGGGCAAGCCGTTTCATTTGAAAGATCCTGCCGTCGAGGACCAGCCTGCGCGCGGTCCCAACGGAATCCTTCGTCCGCTGCCGGGGTCTTGTGGAATCCTTCTTTATGAGTACGCGACAGGCTTCATATACGGAGGGACACGCTGGCCAACCAACGCCGGTCGGTCGATTGCTTCCGGTGAGGTCGAGAAAGTTGTCTCCGCTCTCCCCTTTGTCGCAGGCGCAGTCATGTCCCCAGAGCCCAGCGATCGCGGGGTCGCGAGCCTCCTGGTCTTCCTCGGCCCGCACCTGCGAGATCTGGACCAGTCATCGCTACTCCGGATTGAGCAGAAGATTCGCGATTGGATTCGCGTGAGAATGGGAAGGGAGTATGTCCCTCGCGGTGTGCATCTGCTGGCGACATTGCCGAGACGCACGGCGACAGGAATCGATCACAACTGGTGTATCCGTCAGTTTCGCGAAGGACTGCTGACGAAGCGATCCCAGGATCCGGTGCTGCACGTCATGGACAAGCTGAGCTTTGCGTGTCATCGCGCAGCCACCCCGCTGGGACATCTCGCTCTGCGTGCGCAGGTCAAGCGAAACCAGGAGCGCAGTTGATGCCCTCTCCGGTCTGTGATGGAGCCCGCATGCAGTGTTCCTGCGGTGATGGTGAGGTCAAGCTCCGAGTGGACACACGCGGAGTCAGAAGCGGTCGCAGTACGCCTCTTTCAGCGTCGCCAGGCGTGGCTGGGGCCGCTTCTAGCCCGGCTGACAGTTCGGACTCGAGCGCAGACTCCGATGGCTCGTTGGCAACTACCGATGACTGCCTGCCGCTTGTTCACATTCTTCCTTTTCGAGGCTGCGGAGCGATGGCGAACAGCAATCCGGTGCTTCCTAGTGGACGACGGCTCTGCACGCCGCGACCGATTGGCCAGTGGTCTAGTGAGATCAAGTGCATCACGCTCCAAGATAAGAAGTTGGTGGAGCTTCGTGCGACATTGAGATGCGTGTTCGGCGGCACCATTCGTTTTGTGGATGCTGGCCAAGAGGGCATCCAAGTCGATTCGAATCTACTGCAAAACCCATCTGTGTTTGGAGCCGCCGAAAATTCGGGAACCGCCGAAAGTTCGAGCGCTGCCGGAGCAGTTGGAGTGGGTGCTGCATGATCATCACAGAACCGCTGGAACACACCCTGACTGAGCCTGGCGCTCGTGAGTTAAGTCTGGATGACCGTCGCTTGGATGAAGTGCTATCGCATGCCGGTCACAATCGCTTCTTGCAAGCAGCGGAAGGTGCGCAGAAGCTCTGGTCTGAGCGTCTGTACGACGTCCGTACGATCGGCTGCTATCTGTTTGGCGTCTTCCTTGAGCGAGGAGTGACTGCGCTACCGCTGATCTTTGACTGCATCCAGCGTGCGCTGAAAGAAAACTTCGCATTCCTAAGTCCAAGCCACAAAAAGGAACGTCACCTCGACTCGTCTCTGCGCTGGTTGTTTGATGGCATCGTCAATCAGGCGAGACATCATGAGCGGCAGAAGGATGCAGTCTGGTCAAAGTGGAACGCGGACTGGATTCGGCCCGTTCAGCAGACGGCGCTGGAGAGTGGACAGAGACTCCTTGGCTGCGTGGAGGAAGTTCTGCCAGGGCTGCGCTGTCGGCAACCACTGTTTCATCTGTTGGCACTGATTGAAACCATGGCAACGGCCAGCGAGGAGCGCACAGATTGGGATCTGTCGCGAGCCTCTGTGATTCCCGCGCCACCTCCGCCAGCAGATGAGATCTCTACACCAGACGAAGATCGGAGTGATGTGGACGATGACAGTCCGGAAGGCGACCTCGGATCTGGTGAATCGGACAGTGGGGATTCCCACCGTTCCAGAGGCGAGGATGGGGATAGTGACGAGGACGAGTCATCCAGGGCAGATCATGAACAGGAGAAAGAAGAAGAACAACCAGCCGATGAAGAAGGCGAGTCCTCTGACCACGAAGACCCAGACGATGCAGATTCCGAACCATTGATAGCCAAAGCAGAGGATGAAAGTGCGACCTCCGCGAGCGCCACACTGCCTGTGACTGGGGATACGCTGACGATTCCGATTCATCCAAAATTGGCCGCACTGCTGCAAGCGGTCGCGGGTTTTGTATCGCTGACAAGGAAGCGGCGATTCGCACGTGCTGCGATTGTGGCGCAGCACATTTCCGAGCAGCTAGCGCGGGTGGATGCAGCGGAACTGCTGCCGTCGTTGTTTGTGGAGTATCTGCTCGCGCTGGTGAAGCACAGTGACAAGCTCACTCCTTTCATGAGCAAAGAGAGCGACTTTGCCACTGAGACGCTGCGTAGGCTCTGCCGCGCGGATCTGACGCGATTCTTGGCAGAGAGCGAGCGCTGACATGGCGGACCCCCGTGAGCTGCCTGGGCAACCAGCAAGCCAAGCTCCTTTCGTGCAGGCGCTCTCCTCTGTAGCACGGATGGAAGAGCAGATCGCGGCGCGGGCTACGAAGTTCTCGCTGGGAGCGCTGCACGATGCGCTTCAATCGATCGGGTATGGCGATGAAGCGATCGAGTTTCGGAGCCATGCCACCACTACACATCAAGACAACGTGGTGGCTGCGGTGCAGTTTTTCGAGTCTCCCCATCGACGAGCAGTGGTCACTCTCAACTTGGGACTGCTGGCGCCGCAGAGTCTTCTGCCTTCTTACTTCCAGCGGGTCTTGGCTCGGCAATCAGACGACTCCCTTTCTGGTTTTCTAAACTTCTTGTCCCATCACTTGCTCGGTGACTTGGTTCACGGTCAGTTTCCCGAGCGCGATACGTCCCTGTTTGCGAGCTGGCCAGCTACGCTCGACCAACTTCGTAGTCTGCTCGGAGTTCGGACCCTTTCGACCGTACATTTTCTGTTCGAGCAGTTCTATCCAGAGCTTGGAGTCTCTGTCTCGCGCTTGGTGATGGAAAGGACGCTGCGCTCACGCGGGGTTCACATCGGTGAGTGGAAGATCGGTGATGGTGCAGTCCTTGGGAGCATTTCCCAAGTGCCGGTTTCCGGAATCTCGGTCAAGCTGTTCGCAGATGATGCACTCACGGGTTACGGTAAGCCGTGGTCTCAAGAAGCAGTGGCTCGTCTCACGCAGCGACTGTTTCCTTTGCTTACTCGGCAAGGTCTTCATCTGGAAGTCATGTTGATTCTGCGCGACCAGCAAAACTTCATGATCCTGGCACCGAAGCAATACCTCGGATACGTACCGCTGTACGGCGGACTGACGACAACGGAGCAGCCCCGCAGCGTCAGAACGATCATTTTGTGGAGTGGCGAGATCCCCGTTTCTTAGCGGTCGCCCCCTTGCCCTTGCTCATTGAGTTTCCACGCTCCGTTTTGGCTCTCTTTTTTGGATTGGGGGTCGACGAAGGGAGTTCGGAGCGTGTGCCACTGTCTGAAACCGCCGCATCCGTCATGGCGTCAGGGATTTCGCCAGCATCGTACGGGGACGAAAGATCCGAGACGGGGTTTGCCGGTTGCGCACGGTGGCTCCCTCCGCTTATCAGAACGACAGTGGTGACTCCGACAATCCCAAGCAGCAGCACGGCGAGCGCGGCACCGAAGATGAGCGTGCGCTGCTGTTGAATTGGCACAGCAGCGAATCGAGCCTGTGCAGGCTTGGTTGCCTTGGATAGCTGCGTCTCTGCGCCCGGACTGGGGCCAAGCGATGGCGGTGCCAGGAATGGTGAATCACTGGGCGGAGTGACGACAGCCAGAGAGCCCGTGTTTGGGGCCAGGCTGCGAGTGACCTCTTCCGCAGTAGGTCGATCGCTTGGGTTCTTCGCTAGCATGCGATGAATCAGCGCGGCTAGCTCGGGCGGAGCACTGGGTACGCGACCACTCAGCGGGGGCGGGTCCATGGTCAGGTGCCCGGCCATCAGGAGGGCCGGTCCCCCTTTAAAAGGGGTCTCTCCCGCGACCATTTCGTACATGATGACACCCAGTGCGTAGACGTCGCTGCGGTCTACCGCGCTGCGGGCACTGCGACACTGCTCGGGGGACATATAAGCCGGGGTTCCCATCAGGACTCCGGACTTGGTCTGACTGGTATTCTCGGTTCCCAGCTTGGCGATTCCGAAGTCTAGGATCTTGACCCGCTCCAGCTCTCCGCTGGTCTCATCCGCACTAAGCATAATGTTGACCGGCTTACGATCGCACCCCGTCGAGAAATCTGCTGGGAGTTCCCCTCTCCTGTCTGAACAATGCGGGGAAATCGCTGCTCGAACGGTTTCCGCTAGCCTGACAGCGCCCAACGCGATGATCGCATGAGCCTGCTTTGGGAGCGTGCGAGAGACGGAGTTTGCTTCTGACAACTAAGAAAAGGTGTTTGAAGGGCCGTGAGCACGTACCATCTAAATCAATATGCACCAGTCTGATTCACACAGTGCCACTGGAAGAGATAGGCAGCCTCCTGGCCCTGGACTCCTTCCGTTCTTGAGTGGCGTTCGCAGGCATGGCTTCCTGGCCTTCATTGGGATGCTTTGGAAGGAGCACGGGGACGTGTTCCAGGTGCGCATTGGTAGTCGTCGGCTGATCCTCGCGATGCACCCCGATGTGGTGGAGCGCGTCTGCGCTGGCAATCGACAAAACTACGACAAGCGCGCCAGCTATGACGCCGTGCGCAAGTACCTACTCGGAGATGGACTGGTTGCGAGCACCGGGGATCTGTGGCGTCGGCAACGCAAGCTGATGGCCCCCTTTTATACGCCAAAGGGAGTGCAGGCGTATGCGGAGCTGATGATTCGAGACGGCACGCGTCTCGTCGAGCGCTGGCAAGAGCTAGCACAACGAGGGACGGAGGTGGAGATCGCCGAGGAGATGACCTTCGTTACCGCCTCGATCATCTTGAAGGCGATGTTTAGCACAGAGACGATGGAGTCGATCCAGCAGATGAAGGACGCCGTCGAGACGATGGTCTCCTTCGTTGGCGAACGGGTGACCAGTGTGCCGCTCCCGGTGTGGCTGCCCACCCGAAGGAACCGCAAGTACGTAGCGGCACGGGAACTGGTGCATCGCTCGATCGGCGCGATCCTCACGCAACGACATGGACAAGCGGAAGCGCAGTGGCCCGATGACCTGCTCTCCCGACTTATGAAGGCACGCGATGAGGACACCGGCCAAGCGATGTCGGAGAGCCTGCTGCGCGACGAGTCGATCACCACCTTCTTTGCGGGTCACGAGACCACGGCGCGTACCATGGCGTTCACGTGGTATGCGCTGGCGACAAATCCGCAGGTGACGGAGCGGCTGCACCAGGAACTCGATCGGGTGCTCGCTGGACGTACTCCTACCGTCGAATGTCTCCGACAGCTTCCCTATACTCTGCAAGTAGTTAAGGAAGTGCTGCGGCTCTATCCGGCGGCACCGTTCTACGTACGTGACGCACTCGATTCTGACCAGCTTGCGGGCTTTGACATACCAAAGGGTGCGGCTGTGATGCTGTCACCGTACTATACGCACCGGCATCCGCAGTTCTGGGAAGACCCCGAAGTGTTCGATCCGGAGCGCTGGACTCGCGAGCGGGACGGGGCGCGTCATCACTACGCGTACCATCCGTTTGCAGCAGGTCCGCGCATCTGCATTGGCAACAACTTCTCTCTGCTAGAGAGCCACTTGCTCCTTGCCATTTTGGCGCAGCGCTTCACACTCAAACTCCGTGCTGGCTACACGCCGCGCTGGGTCATGAAGGGCACGCTCGGACTCGAAAACGGTCTGCCGATGATGATCACTCCGCGCTAGATTCCCAATCGATCAGCGAAGGAAGGAACACATCTTAAAACAGACCGAATCACTGCAAGATTGGTTGCGCGTCACATGCGGGCGGAGTAGTAGCGCTCGCGGTCCGTCCGGGTGCCTCCGTCAGAGCCACCACGCGCATCGCCTGTGGGCAGGGCCTCTGCGCAAACGACTCCTTATCATCTCTCTGTTCGATACTCAGGCCCGGACTGTTTGCTTCACACTTCGCCAGCTTCCGTTTGTTCGAGGTCCGCTCAGCCTTCTGTCCGCGCTCTTTGTTGGTGAATCATGCTCACCGGCGCAAGGGGAGACTCGGAGGGGTGGAAGACTGCTCACTTGAGGGTGGTCATGCAGCCTTTGGCGGTGCAGGTGGCGACGATGGTCTTTACGCCGTCCCAGGTCTGGCCGTCCTCGGTCTTGGTTGGAGCGGCGGGACAGGCGCACGGCGGGTACTGACTACGGCACTGCTTCTCGTCGGTGGCAAAGCGCGAAGCCTCCGCGACGTTGAAGCCGATGGCGAGCTGGCTGCCGCAGCAGTTGATTTGGTGGGTGCCAAAGCTGCACTGGCTCGAGTCGCTGCACGTCTTGTCAAAGCTGGGGAAGACGATAGGCGACGTACCGCACATCACGACATCGCTGCCAGCATCGCTGCTCGCCAAATCCGGCATCAAGCCGCAGCTCTGGTCGGGCACACCGCCTCCTCCTCCGCAGTCGGGAACAACCAAGCAGGCCTTTTCGGTACAGGCGACCGAGCCGCCAGCCAGACAGGTGCAGGTGTTGCAGCCATCGCTGGCCGGAAACGAACTACCGACGGAATAGAGCACTCCGCCGTACCCACAGACTCCGCCAGACGGCCCTCCGCATGAGCAACCGCCAAGGAGTAGTCCCAGTGCGAGCAACCAAGAACCGATGTACCGCATAAGCACCTCCTATTCCCAACCTAATCATAGGAAGCGTCGAAGTCACTGGCGGCACCGGCTCGCTTCCATGGCCCTGGGGAGTGATTGCCAACCTCAGCCCGTCCGGGCCTCGATCACCCGCACCAGGCCGGCCCAGCGCGGTTTGCAGGACTCGAGTTGCGCGGCGAAGTCATGCGGGTCGTGCACGGCAGCGGAAGTGAATCCAGTGGAAAGCAGTTGCTGTTTCAGGTCCTGCGCGGTGTCGAAATGCAGGTGCACCCGACTACGTACGAAGGTTGACAGCATCATCCTGAACGCGTTGGTGACCAGGCCACTATTCACCCCGGAGAGGTGGATGTCAGAGAGGTACAGGCCCTGTGGGAAATCGTGGAGTGCGCCGGCAAAGCGTCGCCACATCCCAGTCACGTTGTCCGCGTCGAAATAATTGATCAGTCCCTCGGTCACGATTGCCACGCCCTGCGTCGGGTTCAACGTCGCGGCGAGCGCGGCCAGTGAATCGGGGCCGTCATCGGCAAGCGCATTGATTGTGATGATGCGGTGGTGCGGGCTGGCTGTTGCGCCGAGCAGGTTCCGCTTGCGCGCCGCCATGCCCGGCAGGTCCGCCTCGATGTAGCTGATGCGCGAACCGTACTTGTTCGCGAAACGCAGGCCGCGTGGCGACAGGCCTGCGGCGACTTCGATGACCTGCGTGATGTTTCCCGCATCGATTGCCGCGGCGAGACGCAGGTCGATGAGTTCGTGGCGGGCGAGCAGGAAATCCTGAAGCGTCGGTCCGCCGACCGTAGATGACGCGAACATAAGCGGCTGCAGGAGGCGGTACAGGAGGCTGCCCTGCGGCGTACGTAGTCGCTCGTCGGAGAGTCCGTTGCGCAGCCAGACCTGGCCCGTGTAGTGCGCGGTCGGGCTGATGGTGGCGCTCTTGCGGGCGGAATCGGTCATGGTCGTTTCCCAGGTGGCGTATCGTCGTAGCCTTGACCGCGAGATTATCGTCAGCGCCCGCGTCCAGCCAAGCACGGAAAAGCGATGCAGTGCTTTTGACGACAAATGCAGTTTTCCTACCTTTCCCGCGTACTTCCCAGCCATCATCAAAAACTCACTGCTCGACGATACTTTCTTAAGCCATTTACACCGGCTTAAGATCGCGATGCACGATTTGCTTGGCATGCGCAGCCGCCAGCGTGGATGCAAGCTGACGTGACAACCGAACCACCTTCTCGATAGGAATCCGGCCCGCTTGACGCTGTATCCACTCCCGCAGCGTGACTCCTTCCACGTACTCCATGACAATGAAGGGAGCCCCCTCACTGGTCTGTCCAAACTCTGAGACGCCCACCAAGCCGGGGTGTCCGATGATGTTGACGACGCGTGCTTCATTGATGAAGCGCTTGAGAACCTCGGTATCTTCGCAAAACTCTTTGTGCAGCACCTTAATGGCCACGCGCCGCTCGAGTGCTGTCTGCCGTGCTTCATAGACCGAGCCCATCCCACCACGCCCGAGCAGCCGCAGCAGCGTATAGTTTGCGATCGTTTGTTCCACACCAAGTCCTTCAAGGAGTGTCGCTCCCACACTCCGTGTAGGTAGCGCCCTGCATCCTTGGCTAGTGCAAGTCTCTGGCCAGAGGCATGTTTCCCGCGACTGTCCCTTGCGGAACTCCAGCACTCTGTGAATCGCGGTTCGCACGCCGGACGTTACGCAGCAGAGGAGCCGTTGTCTGCTCCCGCGCTGCTCGCGCACTGCGCTCGCACAGTTTTTTTAACCCCTGCAATCGATGAAACCAGCCAAAGGAAGCAAAGCCTCGTCGAAGACACCGACCGAATGAGGCTTGGCGCAGGATATGCACCAGAACCTGCTAGATGTCCGAGAGTACCCCCAAGCCTAACAACGATGAGGAGAATCCTTCCGCGGGAGGAAGCGCGGCCTTCCTTCGTCGTGTCGAGCCAGCCCTACCGGAGCGGATCGGTCCCTATCGCATTTTGCGCAAGCTGGGGGCGGGCGGAATGGGCGCAGTCTTTGAAGGAGTACACGAGGCGATCGAGCGACGTGTCGCGGTCAAGGTTCTCCATGCGCGCTATTCGCACGATCCAGACACCGTGAAGCGCTTCATCAACGAAGCCCGTGCAGTCAATCGGATCGACCATCCGGGGGTCGTGCTGGTCTCTGACACGGGACAGCTTCCCGACGGTGGTGCCTACATCGTGATGGAGCTTCTACAAGGTGAGACGCTGAGCAAGCGAATTCGCCGAGGCGCTCCGCTTCCCGGAGGAGAAGTCATAGACCTGACGGCCCAGATTGCAGCCGCGCTAGCTGCCGCCCACGAGCGAGGAATCGTCCACAGAGACCTTTTTGCTAAATTTTGTCCACGAGAAAATCTATTGATAAAAACTGAGGAAACGCGTGGGGAACGGGGGCGTGTGGGTTCTTCAGCGACGGTAACCGATGGCGGAGCAGACTTGATCACGCTGCGCTTGGGGGAGC
>CALLYL010000207.1 GCA_937859535.1 uncultured Myxococcales bacterium | reverse complement strand
GTAGAGGGTCGCAACGCCAGCCTGTCTATGAACCTTCCGCCTGTGCTTCGACTGGGGGCTGAGCTGACCACATGGCAGAAACGGCTCCGCATCGAGCTGGCGTACACCGCCGAGTTCTGGAGCATTCAAGATCGCGTGATCGTCAGCCCCCAGGATGTCAGCCTCGTCAACGTGAAGGGCTTTGATACCTACAAGCTCGGTACGGTGTCGATCGATCGGCAGATGCAGACGACTCATGCTGTTCATCTGGGGATCGAGGCGACGCTGTGGAAGTACCTCGGGGCACGACTCGGCGGCATGTTCGAGAGCGGTGCGATGCCCGATGCCACCTTCACGATCCTGTCGCCCGATAGCTCCAAAGGGATGATTTCTATCGGTGCGTTCTTTCCGGGCGTCCAGTTTGCTTCCGCCGAGTGGCGCTTTGATCTGGGCTACTCGCGTATCATCCAGCCCGATCGCGTGATCGCTCCCGAGGACAGCCGCCTCGCGCCGCAGAACCCGATCCGTCCCGACATCGGTACCGGCCCCGGTCAAGGTGGCATCGGCGGCGGGCGTTACGAAGTCAGCTACGACATCATCACCCTCGGCCTCTCCGTTACTCGATAAACTTCGCGAACATTGCTCGGAACTTGGCGACCGATCGGTGGTCCGATCGATCACTGGCTTTGCGGGCTTGCTGTGCGCTGCGATCGGGCGCTCGCGATCGTGGTGGGATGTGTCGTTGTGGGTACGTCCATGGCGGCTATTTTCCGACGAGAAGGTGCAGGCAGGTCCAGTCTGTTGTCGTCGGAGAAGGCAGCCCGAGCTGGTGGTTCGACCGCACTAGCACGCGTACATCAATCGGCAAGAAAAATTTTTGGAACCCAGAAAACCAAAAGGTGTCTGAAACTGTGACTGGCTAACAGTATTGAACCAGGCAGGGAGGACCCGATGGCTGCCATCCCCATTACGATTGAGGTCTACCAGGGCGATACCCTGGTGAAGACCGAAAAGCTCACCCAGGAAACGATCAAGATCGGAAAAATCTCGTCGGCAAACATCAACCTCGAAGATGAGTCGGTCAGCCGTCTCCATGCGCAGGTTGAGGTCTCGCCAGAGAACCAAGTTACCATCGTCGACCTCAACTCGACGAAGGGCACGTTCGTCAACGGTGCCCGACTCGGTGCCAACAAGCCGCAGAAGCTGACCAGTGGCGATGAAGTCAAGATCGGCGATGTCCGTCTGGTCGTGACGTTCGACGCGCCACCGGTTGTTGCTGCTGCGCCGGTTGCTGCTGCACCACCGCCTCGGCCCGCAGGCCCGCCTCTACCTGGTATGCGTCCCCCAGGTGCGCCGGTTGCTGCTCCTGTCGCACCGCCGGCACCCGCCGCTGCTGCTCATGGACACGGTCATGGTCATGGACCGGCAGCGGGTGGCTTATCGATTCCTCCGGCGTACGGTCCGAAAGCATTTGTGCCGCAGTTGCCGCCACAGGTGCTGGAGCAGGTTGAGCTTCGAGATGGCTCGCGTGCCGTCGAAGTGGCCGCACTGTTCGAGGACGCCGTCGTCGAGGTTCGCCACTTCGACGATCCCAAGGGTGGCAAAGTCACCCCCGCCACCAATGGCATGGTCTACGGTGGCATTGCCGCTCTTGGCATCGTGTTCATTCTGTTCGTCTCCAACTACTTTACCGTCGCAAGAGAAGTGGCGATCGAGGAGAAGTGGGAGCTCGAGAACGCGGCTGCGGCCCCTGACAAAAAGGCAGCCAAGCCCCACAAGAGCCCAGGCAGCCGTGCCCACGACGTTGCCTCTGGTGTCCTGCTGTTCGCGGGCATTGCCGCGCTCGCGCTTGGTACGCTGCGCCGCCAGAAGGAGATCGAAGAGAACGAATTTACGATCGGCCCGGCACCGGGCACGACCTTCAAGACCCCCGGCGAAGACCTCCCCGTCGAGCGCTTCCCGCTGGTTCGTTCCACCGGCGACCAGTATGAGATCCTGCTCACCCAAAAGATGAGCGGCGAGCTTCAGGTCGGCGGCAAGAGCATCCAGATCAGCGAGCTGCTCGGCTCCGGTCAGGCCAAGCAGGCCGACGTGCAGGGCGCGTTCTCGATGATGATTCCCGCCGAAGGCCGCTTTAGCCTTCAGCTCGGGGACAACTTCTTTAACGTAAACTCCGTCGCCAAGGCGCGTACCTATCCGGTGCCGCTCAACATTGACTGGGGCACGCAGTCCTATACCGGCGCGGTGTTCGGAGCTGTGGCTCTGTTTATGGCGCTGATTTTCTCGGTTCCTCCTGACCCGAAGTCGCTGTCGCTCGATGCGTTCATGAACGATCAGCGCTTTGCGAAGCTCGTGCAGAAGCCACCCGAGGAGAAGCCGGAAGAGATTCCTGATTGGCTCAAGAAGAAGGCCGAAGAGAAGGACGACGGCGGCAAGAAGGCCAAAGAGTCCGAAGGCAAGATGGGCAAAAAGGATACGAACCAGAAGAACAAGCTCTACAACATCAAGGGCCCGCAGGATAACAAGGACATCAAGCTCGCCAAGGAAGCGGCCAAAGATGCAGCCAAGAACGCCGGTGTGCTCGGCCTGATTCGCTCGGGTCAGATGGGCAACATGGCCTCGATCTTCGGTCGTGACTCGGCACTTGGTAAGGATGCCTCGGATGCCATGGGTGGTCTGGTTGGTACTGAAGCGGGTGATGCCTACGGTGGCGGTGGCTTTGGCCTCGTCGGCGCGGGTGGCGGTGGCGGTGGTACGGGTGAAGGCACCATCGGCCTTGGCAACATCGGCACCGTCGGTCACGGCGCGGGTGGTGGTGGCTACGGCGCCAAGGTCGGCGCTCTCAAGGGCCGCAAGGCGGGTTCTCCTGAAGTCGTTCCCGGCACCGCAGAGGTCCGTGGCTCGCTCGATAAGGAACTGATTCGCCGCATCATTCGTCGCCACATCAACGAAGTGAAGTTCTGCTACGAGCGTGAGCTGACCCGCAACGCCGGTATGGAAGGCCGCGTCATGGTCAACTTCACCATCGGACCGACCGGCGCAGTTGTCGCCAGCATCGTGCAGTCCTCGACCCTCGGTAACCCGACCGTTGAGCAGTGTATCGCTGGTGCGCTTCGTCGCTGGGAGTTCCCAAGGCCGCAGGGTGGTATCGTCGTCGTCACCTATCCCTTCGTGCTCAAGGCCGCTGGCGGCGAATAGCCTGACCTTCTGAGGGCTCCCACTCTGCGGAGCCCGCACCCGACCCCTCCTCCTCCTGCAACTCCCTCTCTGCTCGCTCCGCTCCAATCCGCTCCGAAGCCCGCTCAGCCGACTACCTGTTATCCACCATGGCCGGAACGGTGCATGACGCCGTGAAAGGTCGGGCGTGCGCGGGGTCCACCAAAGCCGCCACGAGACCGTGCATAGAATGCCGGACTGAGCACCAGCGTCGGTCGAGGTCTTGGAATGTAGAATCGCCGACGCGAAATCGTCACCATCGGTTGGGGTTCGTCCAGCTCATCGAGTCCCATCATGGCGATCGACAGCCCAGACTGTGAATAGCGCAGGAACGTCTCGTGAAGGTCATCTTCTTCCACTGCACTTTCGGGATCACGTCCCAGCGTTTCGGTCAGATAGACGATTCGGCGGATGCCACGCTCTTGAAGTTGCGCCGGCTCTGGGAAGTCAGAGCTGGTGAGATAGTAGCGATTGTCAGTGGCATCCTCGTCAGGATCTTGGTCTCGATAGGCAAGCCGCCACGAGTCGAGCAGGAACACCGGTCGCGAACCAGATACCCCCGGGTCCGGCAGTCGTGGACGATGCGTAATCAGCGCCGCGAGAGTCTCTTCTGCCGGAATGATTTCGTGCTCAGCGGGCCAGTTGTTAAAGGTCATCACCAGCGATACTGGATGCGGAGCGGCATGGCTCATCGCGTTGCCCAGTGCCACTGCCGCAGCACCGCGTAGATCGACAATCCACAGCGTATCGCTTGGGAGTCCTCCGGCTGCGAGGCGTGCTCCAAGTTGTTCCGCACGCTGCACCACGCTGAGCAAGCGGACATCGGGCAACTCGCCTGCGCTGACTTGATCCCCGAGAGAAGATAGCAGCGTCCACTTATTGAATCGTACCCAGGGATCATCGGGAGGAAGCTGCCAGGCCGCAAAGGCACGCTGTGAAGAGGGAATCAGCATGCTCTGGGAAGGCGGGATGGATTCCGCTCTGGCCAGAAAGTCGACTGACGGTGGACGTGCAGTGGCACAGGAACCAGCAAACAGCAAAAGCGGCACTGCACACTTGGTCTGCATTAAGGCTCCTTTTCAGGTTCGGACCGCACGAACACCGGCAAACAGAGAGCATTATGGGAGGCGTGACTGTCTGGAGTTAGCCTGGCAAAATAGCCACAGAATCGACCGTTTAGCACATAGGCACCGAGTGTCAGCAGTCGAGGTCCAAACGGAGTCCAAATCGGTCGCTGTGGAACAAAAGCTTGCACGATCCACGCTTCCCCTTGCGCATGTTCCTGCTTTGCTTGTGCGAGCACCCTGATCCAGTCTTCGTCGGATAGCAGCGAGCCCACAAATACCTCTTCGCCCACTCGACCCAGCGCTCGTTTGAGCACCCACTTGGGTCGTTCGGCGTGGAGCTGCTCTTCCGATACATCGCTGACTGCGTAGGTGACAGGGACAAAACGGAGTCCTTCGCGCTCGGTCGGCGACAGACTCGTTTGGTGGACATGGGCACGTGCGAACGCGAGCTTCGACTGGGTAAATATCTCGGCAAAGTTGGACAGCGTACGTACCGATCCCGTGGCAACTGCCTCCAAGATATCGGTCAGGTTGCGCTGTCCTTCCATGTACTCAGTCGGGAAGTAGCGATACAGGACAGAGACTTTCTGCTTGCCGATGCAGAGTCCCTTTCCTTTGCGTCGTAGCGCGGTCGGGGAAGCGAGTAGGGCCGCCACACCACGTCGCTGAAGCTCGCGATGGATCAGTGCACAGACCTGCAAGTCCTCCGCATACGCTGTTGCGTAGATCAGCGCGATCGCACCTTCACCGCGAGATAGTTCAATCAATGCATCACAAAGCTTATCCACTACCGTCGTCGGATTGACTCCTGACCAAAAGCCAGCAGCTTGCGACAAAAGAGGTAAGCCAAGTGCTTCATTATGGCCACCGGGACAGTCGGCATTGATCTCACAGGCCCGAAAGCCATCCTCTCCCCACAGCAGATCAACCCGGTACAAAGAGTACCGATCGTGGGCGCTCCATGAGGCTGCCGCGAGCCTTCGCACATCGTCCGAAAAGCCATAGCAGCGTGCTTCCGCTGCATCCTGATGAGCCAGCGCGGCGATTTGCGAAATCAGCTTGGCGGTGGTGATCGCGCAAGTGACCGCCTCTTGATGCTGGGTCGCAGATAGCAAAATCGGATGTAGATCGACGCGTCGCTCTCCGCTGACGTAGGCATCGAAGATCAAATAGCTACGCGCCAACGCTTGCTCGAACAGAGGATTGCCGAGCGGGTCACGGACCCCCAGCGGAGCCACCCGGATCGATTCTGCTGCGGCAACAATCACTTCATGCGCTCCTTGAGCGTACGCCACAGCGAGGGATCTTCTCCGCCCACTCCATAATACACAACACCGACGGAATTTGGCACGGTCTCATCGACTTGCGACAGCGTCTGAAGGGTGCTCTGCGCATCGTCAAAATAGACATGAGCCAGCGCCCCGCCGGTTTCTTGGTAGTCGAAGCGCAGCGTACCGTCGTTGGTCCGCACGATCTCGATATGCTCGTGTCCCGCGATCCCCACTGCCTCCAGATAGGAGACAGGTCGCTGATTTTGCGACCCAAAGTGCGTTCCATACAGCGGTACCGTGATGCTTAGTGAAGAGGTGGGATATGCGTCTTGGGCGAACGCCGCCACCTGGGAAATCCAATCGGCAGAGGTGGTGGGACCAGGCTGTCCGTCGCAGCAGTGAAGATCGAGCGTCATCAGATAGACCTGGGCGAGTTGATCTCGCAGGGCTGCAACGTTGATGGCATCGCCGCCCGGAATGTCACTAGGAGTCATGGTGCTTGGTGGGGCGAATAAGCTCACCCGACGACTGGGAACCATGGCGGCCAGCTCGGTGATCCAGGCGCGGAACGCAGGTTCGCTGCTGCTGGCGAGCTGCGGTGGGGCAATCACGATTCCATCAGCAAGCTTCGCCGCATCGGCAATCGAGGACGAAAGGACCGCTCGACGGGCCGGATCGCGGAGCAGGGCATCGAGCTTGCTTGGCAGCAGCGTCGTAGGCTCTCCGGTTGTGACCCCAAGCTGAACGCGGTAGCCACGCTGGCGCAGCAGCGACACTACCTGCGCCACACTGGCTCGATCTGCGGGTGCGGTGGGCGTTGCCACATCATCGCGGATGTACAAACAGAGCAGCACGATGTCGCTGACAACCGCCCGGGCGTCATCGCTGAGCAGGGCGCTCTGCTGGAATGGATCAAGCGCACAGCTTTCGATGACCACGGTGCCACTGCGACGCTTAACGGATTCGGGCAGAGCGCTACTTTCACAGCCCAATACAGAAAGGATTCCAAATAGCAGGGAGATGCGGCACAGACCGGACAGGAATGCAGGGGTCATGAGGTTCTCCTAAGTGCCGATGTTTCCAATGAAGGTCAGGTTGAGCGTCATTCGAAACTGACCCCCAATCGCAGCAACGGGCGGTCCATCGGTCTGCGGCAGCAAAATGGGCGAAGCGGTATCGGCACGTCCGAGTCCTCCCAGTCGCACATCGCCCAGCCAGTAGCTGTAGGCAGAGCGTCGGAGTCGTACGCCAATGCCTCCTTCTGCGCCTAGCAGCCAGGCCGTCTCCGAGGTCGGTCCGGGGACGCTTCCCAGTACCTTGCGATTTGCAAAGACGGTGTTGACGGCAAGTACCAAGAATACGGTGTCGCCCCCTGAAATGAGATCAGCCTGAATTCCGACAGAGACCGGGACATCGATTCGTTGGTAATCTTTTCGCACGGCAACCATGACGCCCGCACCCAGCTCTGGACGGACGCGGCCGAGGTTGGGAATGACCTGCAGGTGTCCTCCCCCGTAGAAGGGAATGACTGCGCTGCTGGCGAGGAAACCCGCCGACCCGCGGACTCCGATTCCTAACTGACCACGAATGGTATCGTCCTCGTTCTTGTCCATGGTGATCCGTGGCACGGTACTCACCGGAGTCTGCGAGTCGATGGTGGGCGGTGGTGGCAGCGGTGGATCCATGCGTGCGGGAATGCCCGGTGGCAGTAGATCCGGCGAGCGGAGTTTTCCCGCGAAGAAGAACTCGCGTGAAAGCAGATGACCTGCGTTGTCGTAAGACTCAGCCAAGCCATCCAGAAGGCCACCCGTGAACGAGAGCACCTGGTACACGCTGCCATCCGGATGATAGGTGGTGAGCGTTCCGGTGTAGTCTCCATAGCGGCACAGCGAGCGCGTGATCAATTGGTCTCCGCACCGGATGCTCGATGGTTTTCCGGTGGGCCAGGTTTCGACCAGAGCGTTCGGCAGGTCCGGTGCCATGGGTGGTGGCAGCGCAGGAACCAGCGCGGGCGGCGTGTTTGGTACAAGTGGCAGGGCGCTTGGCTGCTGCGGTTCGCTCGGTGGGCTTTCTGGCGGAGCTTCTGCCGGTGACGACGACGAGCGCTCTTGAGCGAAGGAATCGACAGTCCACGCCATGGTTGCAACCTGTACGGCAGCAAGGCACGCGGATCGCCACTTGCGAACACTCATGGGCATGCAGTTTATCAGCAGCACCTCGCTTCGTGCAGGCAACCGCTCGAGGTGCGCGATATCTAAGAAGTTTGCGGAAGTTTCTGAGGCTGGCAATATAGTGAAACGGTCTATCGGACAGAGCGAAACGAAGGAGCCTTATGAAAACGACACGAATAGCTCTCATTGGACTTCTGGCCTGCGGCAGCTCGCTTCCTTTCCTAATCGGGGCGGATGGTGGTTGTGGGGCCTTCACTTCGACCACTCCGGCCCCGGACGTGACGGGCAAGTGGGCGATTTCCTACGGCAACACGATAGCCGTGAAGGTCACCATTGGTGGCTCGGTGTACTCGCAGAACTTGTCGGCGAGCGGCGGTAACTTTTCGATCACCCATCAGGGTAAGCCCTATTCCTTCAATCTCGACTGTGCTCGTCCCGAGGTGGTCTGCCCGAGCGAGGTCTGGCCATCCACGGTCGACATTGATCAGCGCGATGCCATGTACAAGCATCGCATGTGGGTCAAGATTCCGACCCAGCAGTGTAGCGGGATGACGATGGCACCTCAGGCCAACCAGTGTGGCTCTGGCACTCCCAATCCAGAGTGTAAGCCGGTTTGCACAGGTGCTGTCACCACGACGACCGCCGATGCCTTCGGGCTCATTTCGGAAACAGGCAACCACTTCGATCTGCTACTTGGTGGTGGCTTCGCAAGCAACGGCGTGAACTGCGCAATGCTTGGAATCTCTGGTGCTTCTGCCAACCTGCTATCAACTGGCAAAGGAATCGATTGGCAGGGCACCGAGATGACCAGCGGTACCGTGAAGACTGGCTTTGCGGGTGGCTGTCTGTGGGTTGGAGCGGTCGATCCACTTACCGGCAAACCAGAAGCGGTGGTGCTGGGCGCTTCAGTCGAAATCTCGACGCCGTTCACTGGTAAGCGTTTGTAAGATGAGTGACTCCCGACCGCTTGGGAATCAGTTGGAGGCAGCTAGGTGTTGAGCCGTCGTTGCAAGCGATGAAGCAAGATTTCGGTCTTGGCGTCTTCCACTTCGCCGCTGTCGCACAGTCTTAGCGCGTCCTCAATAGGGAGCCAACGTAGCTTCGCTCCGTGTTCCATGGGAGATCCGTCTCCCATCGGAGTTTCGGGTTCCTTGCGGACCTCTGCACAGACCAAAAAGAATGCCTCAGGAGCCATCCCTGGAGTTGGGAATACTCGCTCTCCAAGAGGCTCGATGTCAGCTTCTTCCAGGCGCACTCCTGCCTCTTCCCACGCCTCGGCAACCGCCCGGCGCTTGATTCCTTCGATTCCATGATCTTCGTCTTCTAAGATCCCTGCCACGACTTCGTATAGCAACAGGTACGGTGCTTTGTCAGCCACTGCAACTCGTGCCGGATCTCGACCAAAGCGCAGCGCCGGTCGCAGTCCCTGTCGTAGGAGTACCTCCACCGTTTGGGAATCCGCTGACCGTCTCCACAGTCCCACCACGACCGCATCGGTTCCATGGTGAGGGCGGTCAACCAGCTCACAAAAGTAAGGCGCAGACAGGCTTCCGTCTTCGTAGCGATTCCGCAGATGAACGCGTCGCAATCGCAGGAAGTGTCCGCGCCCCAGTTCCTCTTCCCCATCGAGTTGATAGTCTGTGACCAGCATGCGCATCCTTACCCGATGATCACAGGAGCACAGGTCGAGACTCCCGCACCGACGATGATGTAGGGCAGGTTGTCCAGCACCTTGACGACCATTCCATCATCGGGCGTAAACATCAAGACCTGGGAGTTGTTGCGACCTAGTGCCGGATCAAACACAGTGACAAACATGTAGTAGCGGCCTCCCCAGTGGGCAAACGCCCAGGCTCGCACCGTGCCCGGTAGCGGCATCAGCGGATACTTTTGGGCAGGCAGGCCCGAGCTTTTGTCCATTCGGGCCACAAAAGACTCCGTCATGCCGGGGAAGTACGCCCACAGCTCGCCTCGTCCGGTACCGGTCAGCTCGGGACCATACTCGGTGGTGGGCAGCGAACCAACGGCACTGAGCATCAGGGATTTTTTGTCGACCTGTGCCATCCGACCTTTGCCCGGATCCAGGTGCGAGCCACCGGTCACAAACAGAGTTTCTGCTTCAGTGCCTACGCCGTCGGTAACGAAGCCCATGCCAAACGTCTCAAAGCCGTCTTGGGCGGGTTTAAAGCCGCTCGCTTTGCAGCTTAGGTCTTTGGTGTTGACCCAGAAGATCTCACCGCTGTTGTACAGAACCCAAGCGCGGGCATCGCGATCGACCGACATCGAGAACGGAGTCGAGGTTCCACCATCGAAAGAGGGTCCAGCCGGACAGTCGATGTTTCCTAGCAGCTTCAGCTCGTTTTTGCCGTCTTTGGGATTGAAGCTAAGCAGACGGTACTGTTCATCGACGAGGTAGACCAGATCGGCGTTCTCTCCGCAGGTGTTGATGCAGGTGCCGCCCTTGCACATTCCGGGATCGCACTTCTGTACAAGATCACCAAATGAGCCATCGGGGCCGCAAACACGGACGTTGTCACCATCACACTGTTTGGGAAGGCGCGGCGAGCAGGCCACACAGCCCAGCTTGGTTTCGCACAGTTGGGTGGGGAGACAGATGTTGCGGGTGAGCCAGTTACCTCGCACACACTGCTTGCGGGTGCCATCTTGGCACTGCCACTGTCCATCGCTGCACTCGTTGCCGTGGGCAACGGCATAGGGGTCTTCAAGATCCACACTGCGGTTGGCCGTGCAGCCAATCGTGAGCACGAGTAGACAGGCAAGCAGCGACCGGACAGAACCGTGCATCTGGACCTCCTCGAAGAGATGGGATCAGCAGTGGAGGACGGACGATAAGCCTAGCAAGGCGCTGTCGTCAAAGGTTACGTGCGGCCGCGCAGTCGCCGCTGATCCCCGACCCGCAAGGTGAGTCGCTGGGCATCGAAGTACTCCGCGAGCGGAATGCTGTATTTGCGACTCTGAGCCACCAGATCCTTGAACTGACTCGGGCTGATCTCGCGATGTAGCGTAAGAAATGCCACCAATCGGTCGCTCAATTCGACAATCGCTTTGCGTGCAAAGAGCAGGTCTTTCAATCGGACCAAATCGCCTCTACGTACCAACTGCTCGACGATTTTCTTGAGATCCTCGATGCGGATGGGAGGCATAGCGGGGGTCTGTTGTGACAGCAAAGCGGGGAGGTCTTCGAGTCTGGGGGCCGCGAGTCCAACGCGCAAAAATACTGACAGCACGGCCACCACTTGGGGGGGATCGGTTACCACCGTGGGGACCGCCATGGGGAGACGCAGTCGTTCGCGTTCCGCAATGAGGGTTCCTTCTGCAACCAGCTTGCTGCATAGAGCATCGAACACTCTAGCGGTCAGGCCGCGTAGGGGCCCACCTAGCTGCGTACGGAGGAGTTCTTTGGCGAGTCCGGGGCTGTCCGGATGGCTCCGTTGTGCGGCAGAGACGGACTCGAGGATGGCCTGGCTCAATTGCTGAATCACGGCGTGACTGAGCCAGGCTCCCTCCTCGGTTTCGGGAATGTCCGCGAGTCGAATCGCTGCGGCGGTTTCAGTGATCGCGGTGACAGCACGCCGCAGCGCTGGCAAACCGAGTGGGAGCGAGCGCTGGAGTTCATACAGAGAACTACCTTTGATGGTTCGGCGCTCGATGTGCAGGCGGGTCAGCGTGGTAGCCGCTCGGTCTCGTTGTTTTGGATCGTGCAGCGTGACGACAGACTGCGACGTGGTCCGCAGAACCTCGACCAGCGCCGGACTTTTGCGTCGCTGCGGAGTGGCCAAATTCCGTAGAATCGTCCCACCTCCCAGTGTGGTCCCATGATTCTTTTGCGGTGCAAAACCTCGTAGTACGAAGCGATCCCCAGGCAGCACACACAGCGGTTCGGCGAGCGCGAGCTGCGCAAATCCAGTCTGTCCTGGTTCCAGTTGTTCGCGGTCGAGCAAGGTGATGTTGGCCAGTCGCTGTGCGGTTCCCAGGTGAACCAGCAGCCTACTTCGTCTGGGGAGTGCAGAGTGGGTGACCGGCAGATAGCGCAGCTCGACATCCATGACCGAGGACGCGGCCAATAGCTCTGGTATGGCCAGCGTCTCGCCCCGTGAGATGGCGGTGAGGGGTATGCTGAGGTTTACTGCGGTACGCTGTCCGGCCAACGCTGATGAAACGGACAGTCCATGGACATGCAGCCCCCGCACTTTGGCAGGCGGCAGGGTCTTGCGCTGGGGCACCGAAACCAGCTCATCACCGACGTGGAGCTGACCTGACCAGAGCGTTCCGGTCACCACGGTTCCGAATCCTTTGAGCGTGAATACTCGATCCACCGGGAGTCGGACCAACGCCTCCTCATCTCGACCGGGTAGATCACGCAAGGCGCGTTCGATCGCAGCCGGCAACTCTGTAAGTCCAGCGCCGGTCTTCACAGAACAAGGGACGATCTCGCTGTTCGCAAGGAACGTTCCTGCGAGTACTTCGTGCAGCTCCTGTTTCGCCAGATCAAGCAACTCTGCCGTGACCAAGTCACACTTGGTGAGTGCCACCACGCCGCTACGGATTCCCAGCAGCCCGCAGATATCCAGGTGCTCGCGGGTTTGCGGCATCACTCCTTCGTCGGCGGCCACGACCAGGATGACGGTATCAATTCCGACCGCACCTGCGACCATGGTACGGATGAATCGCTCATGTCCGGGGACATCAACCACCGATACGGTCGTACCGGCAGGAAGCTGCAGGTGCGCGAATCCCAGCTCGATGGTGATGCCGCGTTGTTTTTCTTCCTTGAGTCTGTCGGTGTCGATTCCGGTGAGCGCCTTGACGAGGCTCGTCTTGCCATGGTCGATGTGTCCGGCGGTTCCGATGACGCGGAAGGCACTCATGGGCGCGGAGCCTATCAGATACGTGCTGTCGAATCCCTTCGCCACACCAGGAGAGCCGCCGCCCCATCGATGGTCGGGTCATCGATATGGTTTGGCATCAGTCCGTGAACCTGAAAACCTTGACGTAGTTGCACGCTGACCGTGGGATCAAAGATCCGCCCAGCTTTGACTGCGGACAGGTACTCCTCGGCGGACATCGTGGCCCGATAAGACGCGAATCCTTTGAGCATGCCACCAACCAGCATTCCCCGAAGTCCGAGCTGCTCGACCAGTGCTTTTCTCGCATCATAGAGTAGTCTGCTCAGCCCCCGTCCTCGGTAGCTGGGATGGACTCCGATGTCGACACCGTATAGCCAGTCACCGCTGGGATCATGGCTGTGCAGCCAGTTCTGCCCGCTCGCTTCCATATACGTATGGTGATAGTGGGCAAAGTCGATGCGACGGCGGCAACTGGTTGAGCTGGCGACGACCTCTCCGTCAGGAGTTACCACTACGAGCTGTCCTTCCGCAAACACCTGGATGTGGTGGCGGTACTGCGCGGCTGTAATGAGCTCGTCTTCACCAACGGTCGGGAAGCACAGACGTTGAATCTTGGCCAGCTCCTCGACCATGGCCGAGCTGGACAGGCAGACGCGGAACTCGCTCATCGACAGGTTGTACTACGATTCGACAGGTCGCAGGCGCAACTCGGCACGGTCAAGTCCCAACGTGCACGTGATCGGACCCAACGTGAGGTGTTTGGAACCCAAGCCGGTGGGATTGGAAGGCAAGACGAACCTTCCAATAGGCCAGGCGAAGCGTTCGAGAACGAACCCAGACCCGTTGAGTGACTGTCACGAACAGTCAGTAACGCACAGAGGTTGGATCTGAATACCAGGGCGCAGTCTCTGGAATGCTGGACCAAGAGGTCGGGATACGTCCCGGCGGTGTCGGCCATCCAATCCGTAGTGTCCGATACGCAAGGGTCGTGTGTCTACGCTCTCAGACGTAGCGCTGACAACGCTCATGGATTGGGTTTGGATGCGACGGTGCTGGGTGACATCACCCAGCGAAGAGGCAGCGGCCAGTGTGAGGGAGTTTGTGAAGAGAGCTTGCGGTTAACGCCAGCCGCGAGCGTGGTGAACAGCCGCCGGAGCGTGGTGCGCTGCCGGGGGGGAGTAGACCGGGGCGCGATGCACGGGGGCCGAGTAGGCTGGAGCGCGGTACACCGGGGCCGGGGCCTGATGATAGACCGGAGCGCGGTAGGCTGGGGCCTGGTAGACCGGAGCACGATAGACCGGGGCCTGATGAACCGGCGCGCCGTACATCGGACGCTGATAGACCGGAGCGCGGTACACAGGTGCTTGATGGACAGGCGCACCGTACACCGGACGCTGATAGACCGGACCACCATAGACTGGGGGACGAACCACGACTGGACCCCGGTTGTACGGGGAGCCGTAGCCACCGTACGGACGCACCATCGGGCGGTGATAGCCAACGCCTAGATAGACGTGCTGGGGACGAATCGAGTAATATCGGCCGCCTAGATAGTTGCGACGATAGTAGTCGTTGTAGTAGCTGACGTAGCGAGGCCGCATCGCATAGTAATCAGAGGTCCAGGGGCCGTTGTACATGTAACCGCCCGCATTCAGCACGAAGTTGACCCCCATGGGGGCAAACCAGTGACGGTGTGGCCAGCTCATAAAGCAGTGGCCGCCACCGTGGAGATGTCCAATCGGGTGCTCGTTTACATACTGGTAGCTCGGCTGACCGTACCCAAAGTCAGCGACGTCACCCGTGAAGTATGCGTAGCCGTTCGACATCGTGAACAGGTTCTGATCAAACACCGGGTACTGGTGTGCGTGCGCGCCCTGTTGGTTGCAGAAGCCGCCGCCCTGGTCGTAGGCGATCGGGTGTGGGCCGTGGAAGCCAAACATCTGGGCCTGGCTATCGTACGGCTGCGCCTGGGGCTGATACATCTCAGCAGGCTGCGCTGGGGCCTGGTACATCTCTGCACCCTGGCCATCCTGCCAATCCTGATTCATGTTGGCCGACGGGTCGAGGGTCTGAGCGTTGGCAACTGAGCCGAGCGAGACCGAAAGGACCAGCGAAGTGATGGTGGAAAGTAGAGTCTTCATGACGTTCCTCCTGCCCGTAAGCCACAGCGAGTCTTGGACCAGCTTAACCGTCCTTGGGGCCAAGCCTCCGATCTGTTCCATTAACCGTCGACAACGTTGCTTTTTTTGCGCTCGGATGAATATCCAAGCTGTCCACTTTGGGCCACAACTGTGAACGGTGGGCTACGCTTGGTGGCCGCTGTGGACAAAATACTTGCCGATCCGCCGGAACCTCTGCTACCCACAGCCATATGATGGTCTGGCCAAAATGGGCACTTGCTGTCTTGGTCTGTGGACTGCTCTCGCTGAGCACCCACGGTGCCGAGGCCAAGAAGTCGAAAAGGAAGCCGGCACCGCCACCCGTCATCGAGCTGGAACACCTCACTACCCATCGCAAGCTAGCGCTTCAGCCGTCGCAGGGTGGTGGCTTCTCGAAGCGAAAGATGCAAGAGGTGTCGGCCTTTTTGCGTTGCCATCACACCGGACAGCGTCACTCGATGAACGAGCGGCTGGTCGGCATCCTGTATCAAGTGGCTCGGCACTATCACAATGCCAAGCTATTTATCGTCGCAGGATACCGAGCACCCAAGGTTGCCAAGAAGAAGGGCAATCCACGCAGCCCGCACAAGCGGGGGGTCGCTGCGGACTTCCAGGTCGCGGGGACTTCGATTGAATCGGTGCGTGACTACCTGCGCGGCACCTACCACAACATCGGGGTTGGGTACTATCCAAATTCCGGCTTCATCCATGTCGATGTCGGTCGACAAAAGGATGCCTTCTGGATTGACTACTCGGGACCGGGCGAAAAGGCGCGTTATACGCCGCCGTCACTCCGACGTGATCGCAAGCGTTCGGCTCACATCGCCGAAGCCGTCCGAGAAGACGACACTGTGACTGGCTCCGATACTGCTTCAGAGGGAGAAGAGGCTGGCGGGTAGCCGCTTTGTTTCGTCCCATTTGAAAAGACCTACCATTCCCATTGGTTGGCCTTTCTCGACGAGGCTGCGTTGACAGCAGCCATGCTTGCGTCGTACAAGAGCCCAACTCTCACCTCAAGGATTCCCCAATGTCATCATTAGATCGTTCACTGTCCTTGTCCCATGCTGTTCAGCGCGGTACGCGCACCTCGGCTGCGCTGCTTTTGGCGACCGTGCTCGTGGGGGCGGGCGGTTGTAACCGTACTTCTGGGACGTCGGCAGCGAAGGACGACCTGCACATGGTGCCCAAGGAGACGGATGCCGTCTTCATGGTCAACGTCAAGCAGGCCCGCAAGAGCCCATTGTGGGACAAATTCGTCGAGAAGTTCAACCAAGACCCGAAGTCGAAGGCGGACTACGACGAGGTTGTGAAAAAGTGTCAGATTGATCCGCTGAAGCAGCTCGATTCTTTGTTTATCGCGGTGCCATCGAACGTGACGGAGAGCAAGGAGTTTGCGCTGATCCTGCGTGGTGGCTTTGCGCCCGAGAAGTTCGTTGCCTGCATGCAGACTGTGGCCAAAGACAAGAATGAGCCGGTGACCGAGACCGACTACAACGGCCACAAGATCTACGGGGTCGGTAAGCAGTCATCCTTCATGACGGCAATTGGGAAGAAGGGCGTGGTACTGGCGGGCGGGGAGTGGGTCAAGCGCGCCATCGACCTAGATGCCGGGAAGGGCGATAACGCGACCAAGAACGTCGCGCTCATCGACATGATCAAGCGCACCAAGACCAGCGATTCGCTGTGGTGGGCAGGCCTAGTGCCGACCCAGATGTCGGAAAAGCTCGGATCGAATCCACAGCTTGGGCCGGTGCGGTCGCTGCGCAGCGTCTCAGGCTCGGTCGAGATCGTCAAAGGTCTTGAGATGCACGCCTACTTGGATCTGGGCTCGGATGGAGATGCGAGTCAGCTCAAGGACAAGGCGACCGAGCAGCTCGCTGGGCTGAGGAACCTGCCGATGCTCAAGATGATGGGAATGGTTGCGTTCCTAGATACGGTCAAAGTATCTGCGCAGAAGAGCTCGTTCGTGATCGATGTGAACATGAACCAGCAACAGGTCGATGACTTGATGAATCGTCTGTCGGGCCTGGCTCAGCAGATGCGCTAGCGGATGCTGCCGTCCGCCCCGCCGCTGTTCGGCACCTTCCCCCACTACCTTGCAGCGCGTTCCCATCTCCCCTGAACCTGGGAACCGCTTACTTCTTCGCCAGACTTTCTAGTTCCTGCCAGCGTGCGTACAGTCGATCCACTTCCGTGCGAGCGGTATCCAGCGCGCTAACCCACGTGGGAACCTCTGCCGCATGTTCCTTGTAGACGTTGGGATTGTTCAGCTTTTGCTGTAGCTCTTCCACGTGTGACTCTGCGGTGAGGATCTTCTCCTCCATCTTGGCGAGTTCATTCTGTTCCGCAAAGGTCAGCTTCCGAGCTGGTTTGGCTGCGGGCTTGCTGGCCTCGCTGCTGGTGGCTGGTGTCGCGGTGCGCGGGGCTGCGGCTTTCCTTGAATCAGTCTCTGTCACAGCGGGAGCGCTGGTGCGTGTCCGTTCGAGATAGTCGCTGTAGTTGCCTTCATGGAAGGTGACCTTGCCATCCCCCTCAAAGGCAATGATTCCGGTCGCGACATGATCCAGAAACCAGCGATCGTGTGAAACGACCAGCGCGCAGCCTGGGAACTCCGATAGGGCTTCTTCCAGCACGCCGAGCGTCATCAGATCCAAGTCGTTGGTCGGTTCGTCGAGCACCAAGAGGTTTCCGCCCCGTCGCAACAGCTTCGCAAGCTGGACCCGGTTGCGCTCTCCACCCGATAGGGTTCCGACCTTGGCATCGGCGAATCGATCATCAAACAGCAGCATGCGCAAAAAGGTCCGGACGTGCACCGGGCCGTCTTCTAGGAAGACGCTGTCACTGTCCCCCGATACTTCATCGAGCACGCTCTTGTCATTGTCGAGGTCAGCGCGTCCCTGATCCAAAAAGGCGATCCGGGTGTTGACTCCCCGCACGACCTCTCCAGCGTCGGGTGCAAGCTCTCCAATCAGCGTTCGCACCAGCGTTGTCTTGCCCGCGCCATTGCCACCAATGATGCCGATGCGATCGCCCGGCTTCATCAGCAGCGTCAGGTCCGAAAACAGCTTTTTGCCACCGATCGACTTGCTGATCCCGCGAAGCTCCAGGATGGTTTTGCCGAGTCGGCCACCAGTTGGTAAGCGAAGGATCAGCCTGCGATCGACGTTCGAGCGCTCTTCCTGCTTGGGCTTGGCGGACACGGCATCATTGAATCGATCGATGCGCGCTTTCTGTTTGGTGGTACGGGCTGCCGGACCGCGCCTGATCCAGTCCAGCTCACGGCGCACAAACATCGCTCGGTCGCGCTCGCGCTGGGCTTCGGTGTCGAGTCGCTCGGCCTGCTTTTCCAAAAAGCGCTGGTAGTTGCCTTCATAGGAATAGAGCTTGCCGCGATCGATCTCGAGAATCCTGGTGGCGACTCGGTCGAGGAAATAGCGGTCGTGGGTCACCAAGACCAATGCCCCTGGCTGACTGCGCAGCCTCGCTTCGAGCCACTCCACGGTACGGGCATCGAGGTGGTTGGTCGGCTCATCGAGCATCAGCAGCTCGGGTCGTGCCAGCAGGGCTGCCGCCAGCGCGACACGTCGCCGTTCACCGATCGAGAGGTTGCCGACGATGGCGTCCATCGGTGGCAGCTCCAGTGACGCAGCAATGCCACGAATTTCGTGCTCAACGTCCCAGCCACCGAGATCCTTGATGTGTTCGTGAAGCTCGGCCTGGCGCGCAATCGCGGCATCGCGCTTGGTGCCATCGCTTGTTTCGATCTCGTGACCGAGCGCTTCTAGCTCGGCAAGCACTTGCCCATGACGGCGCATCCCTGCCCGCAGCGCTTCAATCACCGAGGATGTGATGGGGAGACGTGGCTCCTGCGGGACGTACTCAACGTGCAGGCCACGCTGCCTCGTAATCAGTCCGACATCGGGCTCGGCATCACGGCTGTCAGCGGGCAGAGCGCCATCTGGGGCCTGTCCGCCTGGCTCTGCGTCGGGACCAACGAGCAGGCGCATCAGCGTCGATTTGCCGGAGCCGTTCAGTCCCACCAGTGCGATTCGATCCGCTCCTTGCACCGCAAACGAGACACCGGCGAGGACGCGCCGGGCACCGAAGCTCTTTTCAACCCCTTGAACCGTGAGGATGGTCATCCGGGCTTCTTTAATACCGTAGGCTTTTGCGGATATCGCGGACAGTGTCGTCGAGCGTCTCCGCAGGATCGCGAGAGGAAAAGCCCAGTTCGCGAACCGCAAGGCTGCTGTCGCAGTACCAGTAATGTTGAGACATTTCAAAGCTGATGCGTTCGACGGGACTAGTCTGGCCCCGGTGACGATACAGCTCGTCCACGGCGCGTACTGCGCCTTCCAGGACTCGATTCCAGCGCGAGGGCAGCTTGAGCCATGGGCCGTCGACTCGGGCAATTCGACCGAGCCGACCCAGGAATTCGGCAAAGGTCCAGTTCGGTCCACCGAGCAGATACCGCTGTCCCGAGCGACCCTTCTCCATGGCCGTCACACAGGCCGGTGCCACATCGCGAACGTCCACGAAGT
>CALLYL010000206.1 GCA_937859535.1 uncultured Myxococcales bacterium | reverse complement strand
CCACCAGGCTCTCGAGAGCCACCTCATGGGTGGGTTCAAGCGCCAGCGCTTCACCAAAGGCATCGATGGCCTGTTCGATGAGTGGGGCCGACGAATCGCCACCTAACAGCTTCGATTGCTGCTGGGCCAGTTGACCCAGTTCGACGAGCAGCGAGAGCCGCTGACTGTCATCACGAAGGAGTGGCAACAGTCGGCGCATCGCCGTGAGCTGCTCCGTCGGACGATTTAGTGAACGATACAGCGATACCAAGGCACGAGCCGCTGGTCGACAGCGTGGATCGCGTCGCAGAGCGCCTTCATATGCGGTCAAGGCTTCGGAGAGTGCGGACGGATCGCCGACCTGCGCTCGCTGCTCGAACAGCGCGCCCAGCTCGCAAGCCAGAAGAGCTGCCGCTTGAGCGCCAACGGGAGCATGGCTATCACCGAGTCCGAGATTACGCGGTGAGAGCATGGCCATCGTCGATGGCTGTGGTGAGCCGGGATCTCCCCCAATCGACAGAGCGGCCTCGACGGCAGTTTTGAGCAGCTCGATCGCCTGATGGGTATCGCCGCGCTGCTGTGATAGTCGGGCCAGCGCGTGCATCGCCACCACGTCTGATGGATCACTCTCCAGAACCTCCTGATAGCTGACCTCGGCGCGCTGCAGATCACCAGCCTCGGTAGCGTGGTGACCCAGTTGTTTTAGCAGACGAAGTTTGTTGCGAGGGTTCTGGAGTCGATTGAGCAGCAACACCAGTGAGTCAATCAGTTCGCTGTCATGGGCCCGTCGCTGGCAAGTCAGCACTCGTGCGGCAGCGACCAGCAAGCCGCCCGGGCTGTCCGCAAAGGCTTCAGCAACGCCAAGTAGGTTTCGTAGCAACTGCTGGACATCCGTCTCACCGAGGATCGGCTCAGATAGCTCATCGGGCAGGAGGCAGACCGCTAGCGTCACAGCGACGGAAGAATAGGTCGCAGCGACCGCATCGGAATCTCCCGAAACGGGGGGAGCGGACAGTGCCCGGTAAACGGCGAGGAGCTTCGGTAGTTCTTCGCGACGACGAAACTGGCGCGCCAGCGTGTGCAGGATCGCACGGTCCGCCGTCGTTGGTAGCGAAAGCGGTGCCTCTCGCTCGCCTGACTGCAAAGCTTCGGCTGCGCGGGCCGAGTGGACCACCAGAATCGCACGCTCGGGATGCGCCTGTGGACAGGCTTGGGCGCAAGATCGCAGCCAGTCACAAACGGCACGCCGGTCACTACCTTGCAGCAGGAGACCGGCAATGCGCAGCGCCAAGATTTCGTCGACCACCCCAAAACTGAGGAGGCGCGTGCTCAGTTGGATGGCCTGGTTTCGGGCCTCATCTCCCACTTGTGGAATCGCCAGCGACCAGCACTCTACGGCTCGATACAGATGCGCCAACGCGAGCGCTCGATTCCACTGATCGACCTCAGTCTCGGCGGCTGGCGGCGGCAACGATTCCAGAAGCCGGTTGGCTTGCGACTGCCAGAAGTACGCAGCCTCGCGGTGCCGACCGATGTGCTCGAGTTGCTGGGACGCTCGTCGCTCTATGAGATGCTGGCTGACTTGCCCTGCCAGCGTCGGCGAAATACTGATTACTTGGCTGATGCTGACCAGCAGATCGGCCGCTTGGGTCGCCATCACCCGCGAGTTCATCGACGCTGTTGCCAGCTCCAGCGCAGTGACCAGCAACTCCACCGATGGCGATGAGCCACGCAGCGCAGCATCGCCACCGAGCAGACCGAATCGCTCATTGAGGAGTTGCCACTGACCCGGGCCATAGGCTGGCAGGCACGCCAGATGTTGTTCACTTGCCCGAAGCTTGAGCACCATCCCCGCAAGTCCCGAGAGAAAGACTTGCTGCTCGGCCTGTTGAGCGAGCTTTTCGAGCGAAACAATCACCGATGCGAGGTCGGAGCTACCTTGGCTGGCTTGCCAGCGCAGCGACGCCGCCCACAACAGATCATTGCCGTCTTGGCTTGATGAAATGACGTCAGCGGCCCGACCCGTCAGCGACTGTGAAATGAGCAGCAATGCATACAGCCGTGGCGACGAGCCTTCCGCCAATAGTGACTGCGCGATATCTAGCTCACCACGCCAGAACAGAATTTCACCAAGCTCGGTCTTTTCATCACTGCTGCCGTGGCGGATCACCCAGTCGGTATGTTCGGATAGGGCAGATCCTGGTGTGCGTCCGTCGAGCGCAGCCTGAAGCCGGAGCGCCGAAGCAACCGGATGATGCACTGAGCCCAGCAGTGCCAGCGCCGCGTCCGGCTTGCCCTGGCCGTCCCACAGCAGCAGTGCCATTCGAACGGCTTGCTCAGCGTACTCCAACGGGTCTCGAGCTTCGCTTAGCTCGGCGATAAGCAGCGGTAGCAGGTCATCGAGGACCGGCTGTGCGGTCTGACCGACCAGGGCCTGTAAGCGGACCTCCGGAGAGGGGGACTGAGCAGACTCAGCAGTGGATGAACCGGGCGGCTCAGCCTGAGGCGCAGCGCTTTCTGACATGTATTGAGCGAGTTTAACACATCGCCACGGCTCAAAATACTGGGCAGTGCGGCTGCCAGTTCGTCGGAGAGCAAGCTGGATGGACTTGGTCGGCTAGGCGCGACCGTGGCCTTCGTTGCTCTCTCGATGCGAGGTTCCGAGCAATGACGGGACACCAGCTACACCAGCCCGGCCAGTGCGAGCGATGAGTCGACCCATGTCTTCCATTTCTAGCGAGGCGGAGCGACGGAGGAGAACCATGTTGATCGGCGAGTTGGCCTCGGCGGCAAGGAACGCTGCACGCAGCACCGCGTTTTTGATGTAACCACCGGAGATTTCGTAATCTTTGGCCAATGACTTCCAGTTGATGTCTTTGGCCCAAGGCGCATTTGGAGGCAGCATCGACTTCCACAGCCGCTCTCTCTCAGGCGGCTCGGGAACTTCGAGGTGAAGGTGTAGCGTGAGTCGGCGCTGTAATGCTTCGTCGAGAGAAGCTTCCTTGTTGGTCGTCATGACGACGACGCCACTGTACTGCTCTAGTCGCTGAAGCAGGTAGTTGACGGCGAGGTTGCCGTAACGGTCATTCGAGGTCTTGACCTCGGTACGCTTGGCGAACAAAGAGTCTGCTTCGTCGAAGAGCAGCACGGCGTGAGCGCGTTCTGCGGCGTCGAAGACCTTGGCGAGCTGCTTTTCCGTCTCGCCGACCCATTTGCTGACGACCTGCGCCAGGTCGACCTGATAGACGTCCAGGTCGAGAGCCTGAGCAATCAACCCCGCTAGCATGGTCTTGCCGGTGCCCGGTGGGCCAGAAAACAGCGCGATCATGCCTTTGCCGTAGCCAACGCGCTGACCGAATCCCCAGTCGGAGTAGACCATGTAGGCGTACTTGCTTCGACCGATGAATTCGCGGATGCGCGCCGTATCCTCATCGGGCAGGACCAGATCGTCCCAGCGCGCCGAGACGGAGATCCGCTTGGCCATATCCCCTAGGTCATTACGCAGCCGCCGATCAATGCCAGCGCGGAGCTGATCGTGATTGATCGTTCCGGTTGGACTGAGCGATGCCAGCTCTTGGGCCTCGGCACCAGTGTCGATGATCTCGCCCGGCGACAAATGGAAAGCCCGAGCAATGCTGGGCAAGTTGAGGTCGGCGGCCCGAATCGACTCGGGAATCACCCGCTGCCACAAGATCAAACGCGCCGGCTCGGGCGGGTTCGATAGCTGCACCTCTTGCATGCTGTGATCGACGTTGATGCGTGGCGGGAGCAGCGATTC
The DNA here is from genome assembly GCA_937859535.1 of uncultured Myxococcales bacterium. GTDB lineage: Bacteria > Myxococcota_A > Polyangia > Palsa-1104 > JAEUJZ01 > JAEUKA01. The sequence continues at coordinate 4,517 of CALLYL010000206.1, read as the reverse complement.
GACCCCCAGAATCAGCATCGATGGGTACGTCAGAATGCGCTTGATGAGTTCACGGCCATTGTCGTTGAGTAGCTCGCCGCGCAGTGGTCCGAGGTAGAGCACCGCCCCTCGGAGCAGCGCCTCCCGCTGGGCCCGCCGCAGCAGATCGTCGAGCGAGCCAGGCTCGGCACCGGTCGGATCAAACAGCAGCATCGGACGACCACAGTACGCCGCGATTCGCGACGCCAGCTCGCGCTTCCCAATGCCCTTTGGACCCCAAAACAAGAGCCACGGCATGTGTGCAAGCTGCTGCTGCTGAACGGCCTGCTCTGCCATTGCACACAATCGCTCGGCCTTCTGGCGGAGCGAGTCGGACAACACCAAATCATCGAGCCGCTTTTCGCCACGGACGATGCGCGAGGTCTTCGCCAGTGCCGGGGCCAGCTCTGCTCGTCCCGTCAGCGCCGACAGCACGTCGAACGTCGGCATAATCGCCCGGTAATTGACCGAGCTATAGCCTTCCATCGAATCGGGCGAGATCACCTGGATCATGCGCCACGCGAGCAGAGGTCGCTCTGGATCCAGCGCATCGAGTAGCTGAAGCCGATCACTGCGCCGAAGCTGATAAAGCTGTGCCACCAGCGACAGATCCACGCCACGACGGCTAGGTGAGCCACGGAGCAATGAGAACACGTCGGACAGCGGTGCATCGATGTGCGGTGACATCGCGACCACCAGCGTTTCGACCTCCAGCGGCGACAGGCCCAGGTTTTCGATCATCCGTCCGATCGGAGCTGCTCGACGGAGCGCGAACAGTGTGCCCTCGACCTCGGTAATCGCTCGCGACAGCTCGGCTTCGTCCATCGGGCCGCTCGACAGACCACCACGGGCAGCGCGGCGAGCGGTAAAGATTCCTTCCACCTCGGCCAGCGCCGGATTGTCGGGCTGCGGTCTCAGTTGGGCGCGCTGGAACTGGCGTAGGCATCGCTCGGCGACCAGCCACATACGGTTAAGCTCGGCGGCTAGCCACTGCTCGGCTGCTTGCCGCTCTGACTCGGTTGCTGCTGCGCTCATCGGCGACGTCATCTCCTTACAGTTACGGCCCCAGGTCGGCTATTTGCCGTCGGCTGGTGGCTTCTTTTTGACAAATGAGCCCGGTTTGCCCAGTCGACGACGGCGCGGTTTGCCACCTCCCCAATCGATCCCTTCATCGGGCGCTGGATGAGCATCGACTTCCCCTGCCGAGATCTTGGTATTGGGCACGAAGTCTCCCTCGATTCCCGTCGAAAACAGGTCATCCGGTTCGCGGTGCTTTGGGTCGGGGGATCGCATGCCGGTCTTGCGGTCGACCGGCGTCGTCGTCCGCTGTTGCTTCTTGAGCTGGTCCGCTGGCGGCTTGTCTTTCCGCTCGACGAGGTGATGGAAGAGCTGCTCCACTGCTTGTTTGGTTGGCTCGCTCTGTGTCGGGAGTTCCGCGAGCTGCGTTTGGCTAAACGCTTCGCCTTTCAGCGTGTCGTGAAGCTCCGACGCCTCGATGCGATGGTTCACCTCGATCATCCGCTGACCCTGTTCGTGGGCCCTCGTTTCGGGGATCGCAGTCGAGTGCGTGCGCTGCTCTTCGCTCTTTTCGAAGAGTTCTTGCTCACGGCGAAGCTGCTCTTCGTGGATTGGCATACTGCCCTCGGTCGGCTCGGCGGCGACAAAATACCGCGAAGGTTACTATCGCCCAGATCGGCTGCCTATACAACGGCTGCCTTTGCCCAGTCGCAACGGCCTAGTCAGGGAAGCTGTGGGACGCACGCTGCACCGCACCGAATTGTCGAGCCCTAGCGCAGCCGATAGATGCTTTACCTGCTGAAACTACAAAAACCTGACCCTACGTGTAGGCAGTTAGGTTACGTTTCAGCGAGTTCGTAGCCGCAATCGCGGCCCTGCCGGCCTCTGTTCTTATTGACTCATTACCTGCTTCGGGAGGCGACATGCGTCCGCGCCCACTTCGCTTATTCTCAACGGTTCCATTCGTATGCTTGCTCTCGCTCTTGGGCTTCCCTGATGAGGGATCTCCGAACGAAGTCGGGCGTCCAGCGGAGAGGACAGAGTCGGTCCACTTGGTGTTGGATCTCGGCTCGTCGGGTACTCGCTTCTGCATGTATCCGGTAACGGTCGACAAAGGGCAGGACCAGAAGCGCTGTCGGGTGACCTCTGTAAGCCCGGTGTGTTTCAAGCTGAGCGGTGGTATCGCCGCGCTGGTACGTGGCCATTCCCAAGAGGAGGTACCGTCGCTGATTCTGCCGAAGCTGCGTCAGGCATGGGAAGCGCTCGGGGATGTCCAGAAGAAAGGGAATCCCCAGCTTCGAGAGCGGATCCAGGGCGTGGTCGCACTGGGTACGGGGGGATTTCGCAGTCCCAGCACCAATCTCCCCGATGAACGGCGAGAGTTTCAGGCGGTGTGGAGTGAGATTGCGCGCTTCTTCAAAGAAGAGGCCAAACAAGAACAGGTGGTGGCGCGCACGATCAGCGGTTTGGAAGAGGCGCGGCTGGCTTGGCTCGGGGTCTCGCAGCAGATTCCGGCAACGGTACGGGACAGCTTTGCCATCATCGAGGTGGGCGGTGCCTCGATTCAGTTTGCCACCAGCGGTCGCAGCCTCGCCTACCAAGACCTCTACGCTGCGAGCGAGTATCGGGGTCAGGATTACGTCTTTCACAAGTTCGCACCGCCTCGCGGAGCCACCGCGCTCGGTTTCGACGCCTGCTTCCATCCAGAGGACCGCAAGCGTCAGGATGGACCGGCCTGTATGGCGTTTTTGCGAGCGAATGTTTTTTCGGGCAGCTCGATCAACCAGCTCGCCTATCACTTTTCACCGCGTCGACTGTACGGACTGGGTGCCCCATGGCTCGGCATCTTCGCGGACTATCCGGCGGGCCCACCGTGGGCACTCAAAAACGATCCGGCCTATAGTCCCAAGCTGTCGCCCGGTAACCTGGCGCGACTCGCGGAAAAGGTCTGCAAGCTGAGCGATGAAGAGATCGCGGCGTTTGCTCCGAATGCGTTTGACCTGCGCAAAAATCCTGCGACGGGAGAAGGCTCTGGGAAGGCCTGTTTTACGTTGTCCTATCACGCCGGATTTCTGGAGTCGGTAGCGATGATCTCTCAAGACGCGGCGCTGCTTCCGGGGGGAGACGATCAGTGGGCTCGCGGCGCAGCGGTGACGCACGAGTTCTTCCCCGATTGTTAGTCGCGTGGTTCCATGAGGAATCACATGCGACTGTTGCCGATCGCCGCTGCCCAGGTTCTACCGCTCTGTTCGACGTTGCACGTACCGTTTCACATCTCGCAAGGCTCGATCGAGGAAGTGCAGAATGTCCTCATCGTGCTGCGGGATGCCGAAGGCTGCGAGTCGATCGGCGAAGCGGCCCCGTTTCCGGTCCTGACCGGGGATACCCAGCAGACGGCGCTGCCCGCGTGTAAGCAGCTTGTCGGCGCGATGATTGGGCGGACGCCTGCGGCAGCGCTGCAATGGATACATGCTGAGCTGTGGCCGGCGTTTTCGCAGACGCCGACGGCACTAGCGGGCGTCGAGCTGGCGCTGTGGGATCTGCATGCGCGACAGATGGGGGTGCCGCTCGGCGCGTTGTGGGGGCGGGCGCAGCTTTGCAGCACCGAAACAGACATCACTTTGCCGAGGCTGGCACCCGAGGAGGTCGCGGATTTTTATCGACACTTTGCGGAGTACCAGTTTCCGTTTGTGAAGGTCAAAGTGGGTGGCGGCTCGGTGGACGACGATGTGGCGAGGGTGATGGCTCTGCGCGCCTGCACCGGTCCAGGCCTGCGCTTGAGTTTGGATGGCAATCAAGGACTGACCGAGTCTGCTGCGGCGATGCTTGTTGAAAGATTGGCGGCTCATCAGGTGCAGCCGCTTTTTTTTGAACAGCCGCTCCCTGCCGAGGATCTGGCGGGAATGGCGAGGTTGTGCCAGCGGATTCCAGTTCCGGTGTGTGCAGATGAATCGGTCCGAACGGTCCACGATGCGATCCGTGTGTTCGAGGCGCGGGCGGCGGGAATGCTAAACCTCAAGTTTATGAAGTCAGGGGTGCGCGAGTCGCTGCTCATTGCCGAGCTGGCTCGTCGCCATCGCATTCCGCTGATGATCGGTGGCATGGTGGAAAGTGAGATCGCGATGACGGCCTCGCTGCATGCGGTGTGCGGAACCGGGCTGATCTCGGTCTGTGATCTCGACACGCCGTTCTTTTTGACAGAGCGGTTTACGCAGTCGAGTCCGTATCATGGTCGTTCGGCGCAGCTAGTGCTTCCGTCGGGAAACGGGCTCGGGCTGTCGCTGCGCAACGCTTTGTACTAGCGTCGCCGCGTGGATCTATTTTCTCGGCTACAGAGTGCGAACTCGGACGGAGCGGTCGACGCAGGCGCGCCCCTCGCAGAGCGGATGCGACCCCGGAGCCTCGAAGAGTTCATCGGCCAAGAGCACCTGCTAGGACCGGGCAAGCTGCTCGAGCGGGCGCTCCACTCGAAGCAGTTGCCC
>CALLYL010000205.1 GCA_937859535.1 uncultured Myxococcales bacterium | reverse complement strand
CATTGACCTGCCGCGATTGTTTGCGGGCCACCGCATTGGTCGGTTTTTCATCAACTTTCCCGACCCGTGGTTTAAGCGTGCGCATCACAATCGCCGCATCGTGAATCCCGAGTTGGCGGAGCAGCTTGTGACCCTGTTGGTTCCGGGGGGCGAGGTGTTCTTTCAAAGCGACATCTGGGAGTTGGCCATTGCCGCGATGGAGGTCTTCGAAACGACCCCTGGGCTACACAACACCATGGGCGAATGGTCGTTTATGAAGAAAAACCCCTACCCAGCGATCTCGCTGCGAGAGGAACGGGTTACCGAGCGGGATTTGCCTGTCTGGCGCATTCTGTACCGGCGCGTGGCATAAAGAGGTGATGAGGTACCTACTTCGCAGCTTGGGCCTGGTCGCCATTGCCATGGGCGGCTGTAGTTCGGAATCGGCGGGGGCCAATATCGTGTATCAGCTTCGGCTGCAGGCTTCTGGGGTACCGCTCGCTGGAAAGTACATTGAGCCTCAGGTATCGGTGCTTGGTAGCGAGTGGCGAGGGGCGGATGCGATCCCACCGGCAGACCTATCGATGCTGACCAAGCGTGATCCGGTAACGGTACTGCTAAGGGTTTCAGCGGTAGACTCGGGGCAACGGGTGGCGGCAGCGGCGCGTGTGCTCGATGAAAACAACCAACTGCTTGCGGTGGGCGGTGCTCAGCTTGCACTGAACAAGGATTCGACGTTGCCCGTGCTGCTTGTGGAAACGAAAGACAATCGGCATCAGGCGCTCCAACTTTCGCTGGCGGTCCCTGCCAAAGTGACTGCTGGACGGGTGACTACGCTATATGGCTGGGGGTTTTCGCCGAGTGCAACGGTGACGTTTGGCAGTCAGCTCGCCCCATCGGTGCAGTGGATGTCTTCGGTGGAGTTGGTGGTGACGGTACCGCAAGGTCTACCGCTTGGGCCCGTGACGGTTACGGTGACAAATCCAGGTGGCGTCAGCGACAGCCGAACGGATCTCGGCACCATTGAGTGAGTCTTGGCTGAGGATAGGCGACAGGGGGGCTACTTGCTCGGGCGATTGGGGACAGCCAGACCGTATTGCTTCAGCTTGTAGGAAAAGGTTCGGATCGGCATGCCGAGTAGCTCCGCTGCGCGTACTTGAATTCCAGCACTAGCGGTGAGCGCTTCCATCATGCGACGCTGCTCCAGCTCACGAATCTCGGTTTCAAGATTGCGCAAAATCGGGGCAGCAACTGGGGAGGCGTGGGGCAGCATCGGAAGCGGTGCACTTGGAAGGGGTCCGCCCTGATGCAGTACGTCCGTTAGCTCGCTGCTGGTCACGACCCCATTCCCACAAGTCGCCGCAAGGTAGTCACAGACGTTGCGTAACTCGCGAATGTTGCCCGGCCAGGAATGAGAGAGCAGCAGGCTCATAGCACCGTCAGAGAGTTGAGGTGGGGCTTGTCCGAGGTTTTTGGCTGCACGACTCAAAAATTGTCGCAGCAGCATCGGGATCTCTCGTCGGCGATCGCGTAGCGGGGGCAGCACTACTCGTGCCGCTACGAGCCGAAAGAATAGGTCTTGGCGGAAGCGGCCCTGCTTCACTTCGTCTTCGAGGTCGCGGTGAGTCGCGGCGACGAGCCGTACATCGATCGGTAGTTCACGGCTGCCACCAACTCGAACGATTCGCTGGGTTTCGATGGCGCGGAGCAGCTTGGCCTGGATCGCGAGTGGAAGCTCTCCGACTTCGTCGAGGAAAAGAGTGCCTTGGGCCGCTTGTTCCAGCAGTCCCAGTTTTTGGGCGACAGCTCCGGTGAATGCGCCCTTTTCGTGACCAAACAACTCGCTCTCGGCGAGGGCTTCAGGTAAGGCGGCACAGTTCACGGCCACAAGTCGGCCATTGCGCTTCGACCAGACGTGCAGAGCAGTGGCCGCAATCTCTTTCCCGGTGCCGGTTTCGCCATGGATAAGTACAGGAAGGGTGCTTTTGGCCAACCGCTCGAGCAACGTGAAGATGCGTTGCATGGCAGGGTCTGCAATCGTGACCTCGTGGCTGCCTATAAGCTGGGTTCGCTGTGCCTGCTCAGCGAGCAAACATTCGCCGGGCTGAGCCATTGATGCGGCCGTTCGCGCTGATAGTGCGAGGAGATCGGCGTCGTTGCCATCAGCAGGGAAGCTGGCAATGCCACAGCGGATGGTGGGAGAAACTTGCTGGGCGTTCCGGTGCATCACGGCGATCGTGGTCTGCCGTTCTTCTGTCGCCAGTTCGGGAAGGAGCAGCCAAAAGTGCGAGTCCTCACGACTGACAACGTCGAGCAGGCGGGCCTGCGTCGTCAACGCGAGCGCAAGTCGTGCTACGTCCGCCTGGTCATCGGCCTGCATGCAGACGAGCGTCAGTGGACGGCCGTAGCGCAGAGCGCGCTCTACTTCTTCGGTCAGGCGCTGGCGAAAAAGAGTGATCGGGGCGAGTCCTCGACTTTTGGGTGAGAGGGCTGGCGCATGTAGCACCAGCGTGACTTCGCAGATCTGGATCACGTCGCCATGCTGAAGAGTACGGGAACCGACGACCCGTTGGCCGAGGACGCGGGTTCCGTTGTGAGAGCCCCAATCCACCACCGTCATATCGGTTCCATCGATGAGCAGCCGGGCGTGATGACGAGATGCTGTCCGATCGCTCAATCGCAGCGGACAATCCTCGGCGCGACCGATCAGCAGCTCACCCGATGGTGGCAGCGGGCAAAGTAGTGAGCTTTGACCTTCGATGACGAGCAGATACGGAGCGGCAGAGGCTCGGACCGTTTGGGATGGATCGTCTGGAGATATGGTGAGGGTGGCGTCGCTAGGCGAAGCAGACATGGACCGGGGGCAGCTTACTTCTTGGCTTCCTCGTCATCCTTGTACGCTTTGAGGAGGATGACGGTGATGTTGTCGACGCCGCCGTTCTTGTTCGCCTGATCGACAAGGTCGGCTACGCCCTTTTCGAGGTCGTCACCGGCAGCGAGACAGATCTTCATGATCGTTTGATCATCGATCATACCTGTCAGTCCGTCGCAGCAGAGGAATATGGTGTCGCCTGGTAGCAGCGTGTCATGTCGAATGTCGACTTGAACCGACTCACGCATACCGAGCGCCCGGGTGATGACGTTCTTATGAGGGAAGTTTTTCTGCTCCTCCTCCGTCATGTCGGGCTTGGCTTCCTTGTAATCCTCAAGGAGGCTGTGGTCGCGAGTCATCTGCTTGATGACGCCGTCACGAATGCGGTAGCCACGAGAATCACCAACATGGCTAAAGTACGACTTATCCCCGCTGATCATGCACGTGACCATGGTGGTTCCCATGCCTTTGCACATCGGGTCTTTGGTCGCGGACTCGTGGACTTTCCAGTTGGCCAACTTGATGCTGCAAACGAGCCGGTTCTCAACGTATGAGAGCTGCCGGTCCATTTTGTACGGCCACGTAGCTTCTTCATCGCGGGTGCGTTTGAAGAACTCCATGATCGTCTCGGTTGCCAGCTTTGAGGCCACCTCGCCTTTCGCATGGCCACCCATGCCGTCGGCTACGATGAAGAGCTTTTCCTCCTCTACCGTGTCGTAATAGTCCTCGTTCTGCTGCCGCTTCATTCCAGGGTCGGTCTTGGCTGCGTAGCGAATCTTCATGGTAAAGGCGCCGGGCTGTTGTGCATCTTCAGCGCAGAGTAGGACTTTATCAACAGTGACGAGAAAGTCAACCGGCCCGTTCTATCACTCGACAGCCTGTCGGGTAGACACCGATCTGTCGAGTGATGCTTCATGGTCGGACCACCAACGAGGCGGATCTCGTCGCGGAGAGGCCTACCAGCAACCTGCTAAACTGCGGCCACCATGCCGGAGAACCCAAACTCAGAGTGTTCGATCGCCGCCTCCCGATTCGAGGCCACCGTACTAACCATCGGTGATGAGCTAAGTCGAGGCGAGATTGTTGATAGCAACGCGGCTTTTCTTGGGGCAGAGCTGACCGCTCTCGGTGTCTATGTCCGCAGACGAGTCGGCTGCAATGATCAGCTTGCTGACATCATCTCGACGCTGCGTGAGGCTGCGGAAACTAGCTCGGTGGTCGTTGTCTCGGGGGGGGTGGGCCCAAGCCGCGATGATCTAACCGGTGACGCGGTCGCGGCAGGGATGGGGGTCGAGCCGATCTTTGAGGCAGCTCACGAAGCCAGGATGCGCCAGCGATTCACCGAGAGAAACTTTGCGATAACCCCCAACAACCTGCGTCAGGTCCGGATTCCGAGCGGTGCTGCCGCTCTCAGCAATCGAACCGGAGCCGCCCCAGGGTTTGCGGTGCAAATCGGGAACGCACGCTGCTTCTTTATGCCTGGTGTGCCTCGGGAAATGAGGCCGATGTTCACCGAACAAGTGGTGCCTCGGCTCAAAGACGTGCTGCCTCGGACGGTGACGACCCGACGGGTGTATCGGACGCTTGGGCTTGGTGAGTCACACGTTGATCACCGGCTGGCCGATCTCTTGACCTCGACTGCTGACCTGAGACACGCAGAGTCGGTGGCGGTGACGCTCCACTATCGGCTGGCATTCCCGGAGGTCTTGGTCACGATGGTCGCTAGCGGCGCAAGCGGTGCGGAAGTCGAAGCGGATCTTGCTGTCTTGGATGTGGAGGCTAGGCGGCGGCTTGGCCATGCGCTGTACGGAACTGGTGATGACGATCTAGCAGTCGTGGTCGGTCGAGCGCTCTCAGAGCGAGGCCAGACGCTGGCGACGGCGGAGTCTTGTACGGGTGGAATGATCGGTCAGACGATCACCGCAGTGGCTGGTTCCTCGACGTATTACCTCGGCGGTGTCATTGCCTATGCAAACGAGGTCAAGCACGGCGTGCTCGGCGTGTCTGAAGCAACCTTGCTCGACCACGGTGCGGTCAGCGAGGCCTGCGTTCGGGAGCTATCGGAGGGTGTGCGGCGGCTGACTGGCGCAACCTATGGCATCGCCGTGTCGGGAATTGCTGGACCCGGCGGCGGATCGCCTGAAAAGCCGGTAGGAACTGTTTGGATTGCCGTCGCAGGCCCCGAGCGAACGCTGTGTCGATTGGTGACTTGGCCTGGTGATCGGGAGCAGATTCGCAAAATTGCGACGGCGGCGGCACTCAACTTGTTGCACAAGCTGATTTTCCCGGAGCGTCTCTTGGACGTGGCGTTGCGACTTTAGCTTGGGGTCTGCGGTGCTGAAGGGGCGTCATCGTCTCCGCCCGGACCGGTGCCACTGACTGGCGGCGGTGCATGCGGTGCCCGTACGAGCCGTAGAGAGAGCAGCAGTAGCACCACTACGCACAGCAGGAGTACGCCGAGCAACACCAGGTTCATGCGGCCTTCCTGGAAGTAGTTGCCGGGAGGGCGGTACCCAGTGTTCGAGGTGAGTTCTCCGAGCTCCGCGAGACGCGATGGATACTCGATAAGGACGCTGCTCAGGCTGGCCAGATCATAGGTCGGACTCTGTGCAGTGGGATTTCCGATGAGCAGCCGGTACGCCTTCTGTGCGTCGCCTTTGTAAATCACTCGCGGTACAGCGACGACCCCGAGAACTTGAGGGATCTCCAGCGGCGGATTGTCGCCGTTGTCGACTTCTAAAATC
>CALLYL010000204.1 GCA_937859535.1 uncultured Myxococcales bacterium | reverse complement strand
AGGGAGGTCGAGTCGTACCACTCCTGTCGGCGGTTCAGTTTGTTTCTGGTCGGGTGTCTGTGACGCCAGGGAGTCAGGTCATGGTTACGGATCAGGCTTCGGAAGGGAGTGGTCTTGCCGGGGTTCCTGGACGCTGGCAGGCGTCTGCTGGGGGTCGGAGTCCGGCGGACTTGGGACTCGATAGTGACAAAGGAATTCTCGCTTCAGATGGGCGAGCAGCGTGGCCCCTGTCGGGTCAGTTTCTGACGCAGCTGTTCGGTGCCAACTGGCGCCAGACTGTCTACTAACAACGTGGCCCAGAGCCACAAGTTCGGGGGAATCGAATGGCGAAAGATGTGACAGTGCGAGTGACCGGGACCAACGCGGATGGCAGCATCAACGTGCAGGTGCCGGAGGGAGCGAATCCGTTCCTGACTCCGATCCAGCAGGGCGGCATGGTGCCGTACAATCCGAATGCCGCGATGTCGGGTCCGAGCACCGGATACCGGGCACGGATCAACGGTCAGGACATCAACTTTGCTTCGGAGGCGGACTTCCTCAAGGCCGAGCGCCTCTGGCAAGAGATGTCCGCTGCTCAGGCGAGCGTTCCGTCGTTCGGAAGCGGTGGTGGCGGTGGCAACGGACGGGGAACGGGAGCCTGGCTGCGCACCGGAGCGGATGCTGCCGCAGCCGTGGGTGCGTTCCTGAACGGTCGGGCGATTCGCAACAAGCTGAACGACCTTCAGGACTCGCTCGATGACCGCAGAGCGGCGATGGCCGAGCTGGATGTACTCGCGAACAACACCAAGTTTGTGGAGCTGATTCCGGTCCTGAAGAAGCTGTTCCTTGCGGAGCGCGACTCGACCGAAACCAGCGTGGCACTGCTGGAAGATCAGCTGACCGCCGTGGACATTCAGACTGGGGCCGGAGTGGCCAAGGTGGTCGGCGATATGTACGAAGGGGGGATGGCTCGCTCGTATGGCAGCGGGTCGGAGTCACTCATGGCAGTTGGGGCAGGAGGGCTCGGTCTGGGACTCCTTCTGTCCAACAATCGGGACAACCGGGACAGCCGCTCGAATCGTCGCCGTTAGACATGTAATCAATCAAGGAGTTCACATGGAAACGAAATCAAGTGCTGCGCTGCTGGGTCTTGTCACCGCTGCGGTGGTGAGCTGGGATCGGCAAGACACTGAGACGCAGCGAAGGAATCGCAACACGCGGGACGACCTCCGCGACATCACCGACCGCTTCAATTCCTACATCGCTCGGGGTGAGCAGATTCGCAGTCGGCTGCCCTCTGTGATGAGCGCTCTCCTCGGACTGGCCCTGGCGAATCCCTCGACCGCCTCCGCAGTGGTGTTGCCAACGACCACCAAGCTGACGCGGCCAGAGATCGGTGGAGATTCTGTCGGTGACCTGACCTGGCCTCCCAAAACCGGCACCTTCGACGATCACGGCAACGTATCCGAGATCGGCGAGCTGACGCGCACCTTCCTGGCGGCGACGTTTCAGGAGTGGCGGGCGTGGAACGAAGGTCTGACCCAGGACAAGTCGCCGACCCTGGCCGGGCTGACCCAGATCAACACCGCCGCACACCAGATGATTGCGGTGCTCTCCACCCTGAATTTGACCGCAGCGCAGTACGCCGCCGCGTGGCTGAAGGTGTTTACCGGAACCGTAGCACAGCCGACGGTGGATGTGCATGCGGGCTCTCCAACGATCGGTGCGCCCAACGTAGCGAACAACGTGGCCTCTGTGATGTTTGTCGCTGGCTCTGTGAAGTCCGATCGAGCGATGCGCATTCGGATCACGGCGGGGGCTGCGAATATCGGAGCAGCTACGGATGTAGTAACGATCGCGTTCTCTTCAGAGTGGAAGGACTCCTCAGGAGTTCCGGTCACACCAGCGATCATTGGGTCACAAGGTCTGTTTGCAACGACTCCGACCTCGACTGGGTTCACCATCCAACTTCAGCAAGGCATTACTAACGGAACGTTCGTGGACTTCTCGCTGATGGTGTCCAATGGGGGCTCCGTTGCCATCGCCTAGCATCTATGACGAGGTGAAGAAGTTGACTTCGGACCCCGGAGCGCGCCGACTGGCGCAGTACCTGGACCAGCTCAAGGAGCGAGTGGACAGTTGTTGTCCACCGGTTCCAGCGCCGGTTCTCCCAACGTCCCTACCCAAGTCAGAGGACAAGTAACATGAGGCTCGCCGTCCTATCCGCATTCTTTGGTCTGTCCGTCGCCTGCTTCACAGAGCAAAGCGCTGACAGAATGTGGCGCTGCTCAGTCGAACAGCCACTCTGTCCGGAGGGACAGACCTGTATCAGCGACTGGTGTACGAAGGATGGGACGGCGCTGCCTGATCTCGCGGTGGTCGATTCTTCCATGGCCGATATGTCTACGTTGCCGTGCCAAGATGGATTCCCAATCGGAACGCAGGGAGTCTGGGCCTGTCGCGGCAAATTTTCTGCAACAACAACGAAAGCGTCGGCGCTCTGTCTGAGCGGCTACAAGCTCTGCGCTGATGCCAACAAACTGACCGATGCGGAGTGCTCCGCTACTACTTTGAAGGGCTTCTTCTTTGGAGAGGCGCCAGCCATGGGAGCTACCTCCCTGAGTGCGAAGTGCGCAGGTACCGGGTCGGGTTGGGGGGGACTGTGGTTTGGTTGTGGAGCGGTTCAGGACAAGCTTCTTACCGAACGAGCCGGTGTTGCCTGTCGCGGATTCTATCCAGTGACCTTCTGCTCGAACACGATCTTCATCTGTGACCCTTCAGACGGTCATCTCGACAAGCAGAGGAACGACGACTCACGCAATGGAGTCCTCTGTTGTGAGTGATCCGTTTCCCGTAAACGGCGGAGACGCCGGG
>CALLYL010000203.1 GCA_937859535.1 uncultured Myxococcales bacterium | reverse complement strand
TGTGGGCGCTCGTTCTGGGGACGCTCGGTTTCGGGGGGCTGGTGCTGCTGGTACCACCGCTACAGCGGCTGTTTTCGCTGGCACCGCTGTCGTTGGGTGATGTTGGGGCCTGTCTCGCGATGGCGGCGACGAGCGTCGCCTGGTTCGAGGTGGTAAAGCTGGGGTTTGGAAGGGCGCTCCTGCGCATGACGCAGCGGCATCAGTGAGGGAAGACGGCCATGCTCGAGTCCATCCAGGAGTTTGTGGCCTTATTGCGCAAAAACGGAGTTCCGACATCGACGGCGGAGCTGCTCGATGCGCTGCGGGCGCTGGCGGTTACTGGCCTTGATGATCCCCAGGTGGTGCGGGCGACGCTTCAGACCTGTCTTATCAAGCGGTCCGAAGATGAGAGTCGCTTTGAGGATCTGTTCGAGCTGTTCTTTCTTCGAGCTGGTTCGCTGCTGTCGGACTTTGCCGAATCCCCGCTGGTCGAGGCGCTACGCAAGGCGGGCCTTACCGATGAGCAGATAGAACACGTGATGGCGCAGCTTGCCACTGAGGCGGCGCGGCTCGATCCAACGGCACGAATGGGGCTCGGGCTGCGGCAAGTGGGACTCGACCTGCTGCTCCGGCTGTCGGGTCTGCGCATCGATGTGTCACGGATGCAGAGCCCGCTCCAGACCGGTTACTTCACGCAAGGGATGCTCGATCGGCTGCGTTTTCGCGAGGCAGACGCCGAGCTGCGGTCTTTGTTTGAACGCCTGACACCGCAGCTTGGGCCCGAGGTCACCAAGACGCTGCTTGCGCAAGCCGAGCAGAACCTGTGGCAGCTACGCGGCGCGGTGCGGAGCGAGGTGCAGCGGGCGTTCGAACAGCAGAACCTGCGCTTTGCCGAAACCCAGCGCAGCAGCCTGCTCCAAAACAAACCGCTGGCGCAACTGTCGGTCACGGAGCTGGCCGCGCTGCGGCGGGAGGTGGCACGGCTTGCCGAAAAGCTGAAGACCCAGAAGCGCGAAAAACCGCAGCGATTGCGTCACGGACGACTGGATATGCGGCGGACCATGCGGGCGGCGCTGTCGACGGGTGGGATTCCGTTCAAGCTTCGCTTCCGGACCCGCCATCCGCACAAGCCGCGTCTGGTCATCCTGTGTGATATCTCCGACTCGGTGCGGCAGGTTGCCCGCTTTATGCTTCAGTTTGCGTACACGCTACAGGAGCGATTTTCCAAGGTGCGATCGTTTGTGTTCGTGTCGGATCTGGGCGATGCCACTGAGCTGTTTGAGACGCACGAGCTAGAGCGGGCGGTCGAGAAGGCCTACTCGGGCGCGGTGGTGAGCGTCTCGGCCAACTCGAACTATGGTCGAGCGTTTCGGATGTTTGTCGAGCGACACTTGGATGCGGTGACGTCGCGGACCACTGTGATCATCCTGGGCGATGGGCGATCGAACTACTTTCCATCCGAAGCGTGGGCGGTCGCTCGGATCAAGGCACGGGCTCGGCATGTGCTGTGGTTAAACCCAGAGCAGCCGTCGTCGTGGATGTTCGGGGATAGCGCAATGAAGGACTATCTGCCACATCTGCACCGCGCTGAAGTGGTCAGCAACCTGGCCTCGCTGCGGCGAGTGATTGATGAATTGATGGTCTAAAACTATGTAAGCTCGTTTACTTCCGTGGTTTTTTGGCGGTATGATCGCGGTGGGGGACTACACGTCGCTGGAGCGCGTGGCCCCTCAGGCGCCACATGCCCCAATACCCAGGAACGCACGCCCCTCTTTCGTCGTCTTTGCAAACGGCCAAGCGGCGCATTCGAAGCGCTTTTCTGCTGTCAGGTTTGTCGCTGGCTTTGGTAAGCGGCGATGGCAGCGCCCAGGTCCGGATCGACAAACCGGCAGCCCCGGCAGCGATGGTGTCAGCGGCACCCATGGCGATGCAGCAAGCGGTGCCGCAGGCGGGGGCTTCCGCCTCGACGCCTGCAACGGCACCGGGGGTGGCGAGCGGAGCGGTTCAGCTTGCGCCGGTCAGCCCAGAGTGGACCGAGCAGCTCAACCACATCGTGTCGGACCCGCCGCCGCCGCATTTGGTCCGAGGGACGCACTACGTGATCTCGAATGAGGATCGCCACGACCTGTGGCTAAAGACGATCGAGAACAAGGGCGGCGCGTACATCGGGGTGGGCACCGATCAGAACTACGTGCTGGCGGGCTGGCAGCGGCCCGAGTTGATGGTGCTGTTCGACTTCGATCAGGTGGTGGTAAACCTGCACTACGTCTACCGGGTGTTCTTCATCCACGGCAACAATCCCGAAGAGTTTAAGTCGCTGTGGGAGCCGAAGAACGAAGCGATGGCGATGAAGCTGCTCGCCGATGCCTATCCGCATCCCAAGCAGCGGCAGTCGATCGTCGAAGCGTACAAGATGTCGCGAGGCTCCGTGCTTGCGCGCTTCCGCAAGGTTTCTGGGATCTACAAGCAGCACAACATCCGCTGGTTCCTCGAAGACCAAAGCCAGTATGACTACGTTGCGCAACTGTTTCGAACGGGCCGAGTGGTGATGGTTCGTGGAGACCTCACCGTTGGGGGAAGCCTGGGAAGCATCGCCTCTGCGCTGACATCAATCGGCGTCAAGCTCAAGGTGCTGTACCTGTCCAATGCGGAGCGCTACTTCACCTACAGCGAGGGCTTCCGCAAGAGCATGCTCGCGCTTCCGTATGCCGATGACGGTGTCGTGATCCGGACACGGGCCCGTCCGAACGGCGTCTACATGTACGTAGTGCAAGAGTCGAAGAACTATGTCGATTGGGTGAAGAATCCGAAAGTAAACACGGTGTATCAGCTCACCCACGAGATGGAAGCCGATCCGAATCCGGGGCTGTTCTACATCCGCAAGACTACGGCGGCGGCCGTGCCGAGTGTTCCCCATCCTCCCTTTGCCCACCTAAAGAGCAGCGCACCCACAGCACACTAGAGTCATTGTAGTGCCTGGTGGAGTCAGCGTAGCATCGGAGCGAATAAAGCGGTGGCTCACCCCATCGCAACTAGGGACAGGGTTTCGATCGGTCGGGCGTAAGTTGAGGAGTCAGCGATCCATGGTTTCCTTTTCTGGTCTTTCGCGGATTGGCATGATCGTGATGGGTTCTGCGCTGCTGGTCGTGCCAGTGGCGAGCGCCAGTTTTAAGAACCTGCAGGTGATGCCGAAGAATGTCTCCAAGGGGGCGCTGATCGCGCAGATGAATGCGCAGATCGTCGCACTGGGGAAAGACTGTACGCACTGTCATGATCCCAAAGACCCTTCGGCAGAGACCCCGATGAAGGAAAAGGCGCGGGAAATGATGCGGATGGTAAACGAGATCAACGCCAAGTATCCCGCGACCATGAACCGGATCACCTGCTGGACCTGTCACCGAGGCAAAAACGTCCCCGAAAAGCCACCGGGTCAGTAGAGGACGCAGGGGGGCCCATGCTATCGGGCGGCCCGATCCGGCACTGAAGTTATGGCAGGGGATTGACTTCGTAGTCGGCTGTCGAAAAGTGGCTGGTGCGGCGGCGGAACTGGAAGGTGAAGCCGGGCCACAGGGTGGTGTTTTTGCCGCTCTTGGTCTTGTACCAACTGGCGCAGCCGCTCGACCAAACGGTGTGACGGAGTCGCTCGTGAATGGTGCGGTTAT
Organism: uncultured Myxococcales bacterium; assembly: GCA_937859535.1. Lineage (GTDB taxonomy): Bacteria > Myxococcota_A > Polyangia > Palsa-1104 > JAEUJZ01 > JAEUKA01. Next base: position 5,953 of record CALLYL010000203.1, on the reverse strand, counting down.
AGCGACTCTGAACGTCTGCTTTCACTTCGACCGAGCAGAGCTGTTTTTGGTGCATTGTCTGTAGCGCGGACAAGATGTACGCGATCTGGGATTCGATCATATACACCATCGAGCTGTGACCGAGTCCGGTGTTGGGTCCAACGATCAGGAACGCGTTTGGGAATCCCGAGATCGTGGTTCCTAAGTAGGCCTCTGCTCCGTCCTTCCACGCGTCGCTCAGCAGGGCACCGCTTCGACCCGTGATCGGAAACGGAGAGACGACATCGGCCGCTTCAAACCCGGTGGCCAAGATGATCGCGTCCAGTTCGCGCTGCTGACCATCCATGGTTTGGATTCCGCTTGGATGTACGGTCGCGATGGGAGAAGTCACCAGCTCGACATTGTCGCGACAGAGTGCTGGATAGTAGTCGTTTGACAGAAGGATTCGCTTACAACCAAGCTGATAGTCTGGCGTCACCTTGGCACGCAGCGCTTCATTGGGAATGCTGCGCTTGATGTAAGACTTCACCAGTCGAGAGATCAGCGAAAGGAGCTTGGGCTCGACGAAGAAGCCAATTCCTGCGAGTTCGTGCCGGAGATAGCAGATCAGCCGGGCCAGCTTTTGGAGCAGTGGATGATCGTGGTAGCGCTGCTGGGTCGTCGCACTGATGCGGTGATCTCTCTTAGGAATGATCCACGGTGGTGTCCGCTGATACAGATAGAGCTTGGCCACTTGCGGTGCGATCGCGGGAACGATTTGAATCGCGCTGGCCCCAGTTCCGATGACGGCTACGCGTTTTCCTTCTAGCGAAAAGGAATGATCCCAGCGGGCAGAATGGAAGACCTTTCCAGCAAACGTAGACAGTCCCAAAATGTCAGGAAGCGCCGGTTTGCTGAGTCCTCCGCAAGCGGAGATAAGCGCACGGCAGCGGATGCTGTTTCCATCGCTGGTGTGAACCTCCCAAGTGCCACTGGCATCGTCGAAGTGAGCGGAGGTGGCTGCGCAGCGAAAGCGAATGTGCGGACGAACTTGGTACTTGTCAGCGCAGTGAATCAGGTATCGAAGGATCTCTTTTTGGGGCGGATAGTAGCGTGACCAGCCAGGGTTTGGCTCAAAGGAAAAGGAATACAGGTGGGACTCGATATCGCAGGCCGCACCCGGATAGTGATTGTCTCGCCACGTACCGCCCACCTCGTCTCCCTGTTCGAGAATCGTGAAGTCATGGATTCCGGCCTGCTTGAGACGGATTCCCATTCCGAGTCCACCAAACCCGCTCCCCACGATCACGATGTGTTGGTTGTGCACGATGAGTCCTCCGCTACGTGAGCTGGGCGGTCAGCAGGTAGTCCGCAGCGAGCTGGTCCAGTGCAAGCTGGGTCGGATGAAAGTCGCGCCGCAGATACGCGAGGATGCCAGGAATGAACGCAGCGTGGACTCCTGACTTCTTGCGAATCGTGCGGATCTGGCCAAGGTTTACGCGAAGCGTGCGAAGGGAGGTGGCCGGATCTTGCCAAAGCAGTAACAGGGACGCCGCAATCCAGAAGCTTCCCAGACAGGCTGTTGCCATCATCAGTCCGGCCATCCGCAGCGCGTAGCTTGGACGAACTGTTTGTAGGACATCGAACGCCACTGCGCGGTGCTCGATCTCCTCGGCTGCGTGCCACAAAAGGAGTGCTCGCATCGTCGGATCGGAGTGATCCAGAATGCGATTGCGCAGTGCCTTTTCCGCAAGCAGCGCCGTGTAGTGTTCACAAGCCGCAGTGGTCGCGAGCCGCAGTCCGGGGGATGAAATTCTTTCGACCACACCATAGGCCAGCCGCTCATACAGAGACAGGAATTGCGCCACCGAGAATCCTTGCGAGCTCAGAACCTCGTTCCAGCGGTCGTGCTCTTTGGCGTGTCGACCTTCTTGGCCGAAGAATCCCTTCACCTGGGCACGCAGGTGCGGGTCATCGATCTGGTCCAGGTAGTGCTTCACCGAACGAACAAAGAAGCGCTCACCTGCCGGGAACAGCATGCTCACGCCGTTGACGAGGTGCGTGGCCAGGATGTTGTTACCGAACCAGTGGCGGGGAATCGGACCGGTGAGCGGCAGCTCTGGTGAGCGAGGTGTGGGAACCGACTTGTCGACGGGAAGCGCTGCTGCGGACATCGCTGTTGACTCCTGTTCAATAGCCAGTAAGCCAACGATAGCGCTTATTGAACGAAAGTCAATACGGTCCGATGTGGGGCGACTCGATCAGAGAGGCAGCACGCCGTGTTCGACGCTGGAGAGGACGCCAAGCAGCTCGCTGTGGAGTCGCGGATTGGCGCACAGGACTTCGCCGCGAGCCAGCTCGACGGGACGGCCCTGCCAGTCGCTGTGGATGGCTCCGGCTTCGCGGGCGATGAGCAGCCCCGCCGCAATGTCCCACGGCTTGAGCTTCATTTCCCAGTAGCCATCCAGGCTGCCGGCAGCGACGAGCGACAGGTCGAGTGCCGCCGAGCCAAGCCGCCGGATGCCTTGCGCACGCCGCTTGAGGGTCAAAAACTGTGCGAAGTTGTTCTCGCGTGAGGTCTTGCGGTCATACGGAAAGCCGGTGACCAGCAGCGCCCGCTCGATCGAGTCGGTCTGACTGACTGAGATGGGCACCCCGTTGCGATGGGCCCCGTGACCGAGTGCCGCCGAAAAGGTCCAGCCAAGTGCGGGTGCGTGGACAACCCCAACGCGGACTTGGCCCTCCCACTCGCAGGCGATCGAGACGCTGAACAGCGGTAGCCCATGCGCGAAGTTGGTGGTGCCATCGAGCGGGTCAATGATCCAGCGTGGGGCGGCGTGATCTTCGCCGTGGGCACCGCTCTCCTCGGCGAGAATTCGGTGATCGGGGAAGCGACTCCGGATCGCAGCGCAGATGACTTCCTCGGCGGCACGGTCGAAGCGGGTGACCAGGTCGGTCGTGCTCGACTTGTTTTCGGAATCGTGACGGCGGAAAGCACCCTCGGAGAGGACGCGACCAGCCGCGTTGGCCATCGCTAGCGCGGCATCAAGACAAGACAGTTGGAAGCTTGGGCTCATGGGCAACTGGCCCAGCGCGGCTAGGGTTTGTTCGGACGGTGCCCCGGGTGAGGGCGGCGCGGGCGTTTTCGCCTCTTAGCGGATGAACATCGAGAAGAGAAGCCCAATCAGCAGGACCAGCAGCGCACCCACAGCAGCAGCCACGATTTCTTGGTTCCGTAACAGTAGCGAGCGTAGGCCGGGCTCGGGCGCTTGCGGGACGTTCACCGGCTTACCGGAGCGTGGGCGCGAGGTCAGCGAGGTATGCGCCGTCGATACCTGCGCTGGTAGCACCAGCTTGGGCTCAGGCGCGGCGTCGAAAGGCTTGAGGCTCGGTGGCGGACTTTCCTTCGCGGGTTCTGCCCTGATGATCGGGTTGCTTTCCAGGAGCCGCTGCGGATCGGAGGGAGGGTTACTCGGTGGCTGACTGCTTGGGCCAGCAAGAGCTCGGCTGAGCAAATCGAGGCTGGGAATCGACGCTGCGGTCGGCTTGTTGTGGATGCTGTCGCCGGTGGCTTGGTCGACCTTGCCACTTGGCTGGGCCTCGGGCGGAATCACCGGCACCACATTCGGCGTCGACAGCGGCAGTGCTTCGACGACCGCTTGGGTTGGCATCGCGGATAGTTCGTCGAGTGGCAGCTTGGCGCGAGTCGGCGCTTCGTGCAGCGATTGCACATTGGGCGCTGCGGTGACGGGTGGCGTCAGCAGGGACTCGGGCTCAACGGGCGGCGCTTTGGTCAGCGGTGGCGTGAGCAGCTCGCCGAGCATCGCCGGCAAGAGCGGCTTGGTGGGGGCGCTTAGCAGGGCTGGGTCATGATCCTGTTCCTGCTGATGGGATCGGCGCAGGCTATCAATCGCCACTGAAGTCGGCACCGACGATAGCGTCTGTGGCGGCTCGACCGGTTTCAACGAAGGCGAGCGAGCGCTTGGCGGGGTCGGTGGCGGTGCCGATGGCACAATCGGAATCGCCAACAGCGACGGCATACTCACCAGTAAGTCATCGACATTATCGACCTGGAGCGTTGATTCGGAGACACGACGCGGAGAGCTGGGTTTGGCCTCGGGCACGGCGGGTGGTGGTGAGGCTGGCTTGTCCGTCGCGGGGGCCACCGGGTTTGCGCTGGCAGCCTCGATCGGAGCAATCGGCGGTGCAGTCTTCGGCGGCTCGGCGGGAGCCACGACGGGCGAAACCTCAAAGGGCAGAGCAGCGGGCGGCGGTGTCTTTGGCTCAAAGACCGCACCTGGCTTGCGCAGCCTAGAGAGCGCTTCGGCAACGTTGGCCTTGAGCACGGCTTTGACTTCGGCTTTGGGCTGCGTCGCCGCATCGAGAGACACCGGAGCTGCGGGAGTGGGTTCATCGTCCTTGGCCGTCGGCGCTGGTGGACTGACGAGCGCGGTCGAGTCGACTTTGAGATCGTGCGGCAGCTCGACGGGCAGCGGTGCAATGGGCGGTGCGGCGACCGGCAGTGGTGCGACAGCGGCTGACTCGACGGCAGGCGATATCGGTGCCGGCGATATCGGCTCTGGCGCGATCGGCGCTGGTACGACGGGAGGGGCTCCGACCGACTTCGTTGGCTCACCAACCATCGTCACAGCTTCGGCAGCAGTGGGCTGCTTGAGCGCTTGCGGAACTCCCGCTGGTTGGACCGTACGCTCTTCAATCGCGCTGCCGTCTGGTGACACCGTCAGCACTGGAAACGCACTCGACAGTTTCTGAAGGATCTGGGTGACCTTCTTTTTGGGCGCGGTGATCGCTTGCAGCGGCGCGAGCGGATCGAGGGGTTTAGCGGCCACCGATGGGCCCGAGGGAACTGCTGGTTGGTTCGACGGAGCCACTGGCGGGCTAGGCGGAGCCGGAGCCGCTGGCTTGGCTGGCTCGCTGGGTGGTGGACCCAGCACGGGGAATACTCCCGAGCGACGTTCGAGCAGACGGTGCATGCGCTGCTCGGTTTGGTTCGATTCGGGCGTCGACGATTCCGGCGACTCCGTCAGCACCTCCGGCAGCTTGAGCCCTTTGCTTCTGACGAGCGCTTCAAGCCCGAGCACCAGCGACGCCATATCGGGCAGGCGCTCTTTGGGGTCACGGGCGCAGGCGCACTGGGTTAGCTCGTCGAGTGGCTGGCACAGCTCTTGGGACAACCCCGACTGCGGATTCGGCTGCAAAGCCTTCGGTGGCTGGTGGAGGTTGTCGATGACAAAGTCCGCGACCTCATCGAAGAACGCCGGACGTCCGGTCAAGCACTCGTGAAGGATTGCACCGAGCACGAACACGTCGCCCCCGGGGTGAGGCCCCGTCTCACCGGACAGCATCTCCGGTGAGCGGTACATCAGCTTGTATAGGGGGAGCTGATCGTCGAGTCCTGCGGGTCGTCGCCGCAGGTGATGCAGGCTGTGCTCGACGATGACGACCTTGCCCGCGAACGTCGATTTGGCACCTGGGCGTACCAAAAAGATGTTTTCCGGTCGCAGGTCGCCGTGAACCGCGCCGGCTTTGTGCAAGGAATCGAGCGCCTTGGCGACATGGAGCACGATCGCGATCGCTCGCTCGGCCCGCAGTGGTCCCCGCCGAAGCCGCTGGCGAAGCGTTTCACCGTCGAGTAGCTCGGTGGCAAAGCCGGGAATATCGAACTGGTCGACGATCATCTTCACCGGCATCAGTCCCTGCATTTGCAGCGGCTGAGCGGCCCGCAGATCCTTTTGCACCGACAGCATCATGCCTTGGGTGGGCTTTAGTTCGCGGCGCAGCATCAGGACCGCAAACTTGCCTTTGAGGCGCGAATTTTCGGCTTCATAGGTCACACCCAGCTCGCCTTCACCAAGGATGCGCAGGATGTGGAACTCGTTTTGGAGAACGTTTCCCAGACGGACTTCGGGTGCTACGGGGTTTCCGGCAACCCACGCGGGCATCGCCTGGACTGCTTTGGGGTCGGCGGGGCTCG